>CALBDR010000382.1 GCA_937927525.1 uncultured Candidatus Melainabacteria bacterium | reverse complement strand
AAGCTAACACTTCCCCTTAACCTTCCAGCACCGGGCAGGCGTCACCCCGTATACTTCGTGTTACGACTTTGCACGGAGCTATGTTTTTGTTAAACAGTTGCTTGGGTCTGTTTTGTGCCACCATTTCATGCTTCTACCGCAGGGTATACACACTAATATGGTCTTCCTTCTCCCGAAGTTACGGAACTATTTTGCCGAGTTCCTTAAAGAGGGTTATCTCGCGCACCTTAGCATTCTCTGCCATCCTACCTGTGTCGGTTTCGGGTACTGGTAATTAATAATCTCTCAACGCCGGTTTTCTAGTCAGCGTGGCGTCTGCCACTTCGGAACCGTAGTTCCTAACCATCGTATCTCACATAAAAGAACGCGGATTTACCTACACTCTCTAGCTACATACTTGGAGGGAAATCCAATAATCCCCGTAACATAGCCTACTGCGTCACGACTTTGATGATAACGATTATTAACTAGTGCAGGAATATCAACCTGCTATCCATCGGCTACGCCTTTCGGCCTCACCTTAGGTCCAGACTAACCCCACGTAGACGAACTTGACGTGGGAACCCTTAGGATTTCGGTGGAGAAGATTCTCACTTCTCTTTTCGCTACTTATGCCGACATTCTCACTTTGGATACCTCCATATGTCCTTACGGTCATACTTCAACGGCCTACCAAACGCTCCCTTACTGCTGAAAATACATTCAACCCGTGTCTTCGGTGTATAGCTTAGCCCCGTAGATTTTCGGCGCAAAACCACTTGATCAGTGAGCTATTACGCACTCTTTCAAGGAATGGCTGCTTCTAAGCCAACCTCCTGATTGTCTCAGTAGTTTCACATCCTTTATCACTTAGCTATAACTTGGGGACCTTAGACGACGGTCTGGGCTGTTTCCCTCTCGACCATGGAACTTATCTCTCACAGTCTCACTGCCTGCAAACATATTACTGGTATTCGGAGTTTAACTCGTTTTGGTACCGGTTATCCCAGCCCGCAACGAAATAGTGCTCTACCCCCAGTAAACTTAAACAGACGCTGTGCCTCAACGCATTTCAGGGAGAACCAGCTAGCTCCTCGTTCGATTGGAATTTCTCCGCTAACCACAGGTCATCCGCTAATTTTTCAACATTAGTCGGTTCGGTCCTCCACGTGATGTTACTCACGCTTCAACCTGCCCATGGTTAGATCACGAGGGTTCGGGTCTAGATCATGTGATAAAACGCCCTATTAAGACTCGATTTCTCTATGGCTTCAGTTGCTAAACCTTAACCTACCACATAAACTAACTCGCCGGCTCATTCTTCAACAGGCATATCATGACACTTTTAATAGTGCTCTGATCGCTTGTACGCATACGGTTTCATGTTCTATTTCACTCCCCGCCAGGGGTTCTTTTCACCTTTCCATCACTGTACTCGTTCACTATCGGTCACCAACAATATTTAGCCTTACCAAGATGGTCCTGGCAGATTCACACCGGGTTTCACGTGTCCGGCACTACTCAGGTATCACTAGAGCTTTAAAATATTTCGCATACCGGGCTGTCACCGTCTCTGGCCGAGCTTTCCAACTCTGTTCAACTATAAATTAAAGTCTCATATTGTGACCCTACAACCCCACTTAAAGTGGTTTGGGCTAATCCCCGTTCGCTCGCCGCTACTAAGGGAATCACTGATTTGTTTTCTTTTCCACAGGTTACTAAGATGTTTCAGTTCACCTGGTTCCCTCTACCTAGCCTATGTGTTCAGCTAGGAGTAATAAGATATAACTCTTACTGGGTTTCCCCATTCGGACATCTGCGGATCATAAGTCCTTGTCACCTTCCCGCAGCATTTCGCAGACTAGCACGTCCTTCATCGGTTGTTGGCACCTAGGTATCCACCATACGCGCTTAATAGCTTTCTTCGAAAATACTAAAGCACTGGATATTCTAATTCATATGAATCAGACCTAGTCAATTTATAAAATATGCAGTTTTCAGTTTACATCTCGCTACGGTATCGTTTCCTCATCCGTCGAGAATTAATATCTTAGCAAAGCAATATGAGTTTTGCACGAAAACAAAATAAAAAAATATTAAAACTTGGGTTATTCTCCGAAAAATCCAAAATTTAGCTTCAGTGCAAGGTCTCGGCACGAAAAAAACACAGGACCAATTCTTCAAAAGGTAAAAAATTAAGAGATTATGATGAAAATCATCAAAAATATCAATATTTATTATAAAAGTATTTTTTTTGAATTAATCAACTGGATTATAACCAGAAGGCCCTAATGGATGGCACTTTAAAATTCTTTTTAATCCTAAGAAAAGGCCTTTAAATACACCTTTTTTCTCTATAGCTTCAATCATATAGTTTGAGCAAGTCGGCTGAAACCTACACGAAGGCTGCTTCCAAGGCTTATAGCGCTGGTAGAAGTGAATGAGACTAACCATGAATCTTTTCACAACTTCGATAATAGCAGACAGAGAGACAGTATTCTCGCGTTATAATTTACTTCGAAGATGACTGTAAAAGAAAAAAATAAGTTAAAAAAATACAATTTCTTATTAGAAATCGGTGTTGAAGAAATCCCAAGTGCGTTAATCGAAGAAATCGCAGACTCTATAGAGTATGAAATTAAAAAAGTCTTGCAAGAAAATAAACTTAGCTTTGAAAAAAGTATCAAATTAAATTCACCTAGAAGGCTTTTCTTCGAGATAAAAGAATTAGATTCGTCTTCAGCAGATGAAGAATTAATACTAAGAGGCCCTCCAGAGAAAATAGCAGTAGAAGAAAAAGATGGAGAAAAAAAATTCACTCAAGCGGCATTAGGTTTCGCTAAAAAGAATGATTTGTCTGAAGCTGACTTAGAAATTAAAGAAGGCTATGTTTACGCAAGTACTATAAAAAAAGGAAAAGCCTCTAAAGAGATATTAGAATCTGAAATCCCTGAAATTATCAAAAAAACTCCAGGGAAGAGGTTTATGAGATGGGCTGATACTGATGCTAAATTCACAAGACCTATAGAATGGATTAATGCAATTCTAATAAATACAGAAAATCTCAAAAAAGAATTAGTAGAAATAAGTTTTGAAGATATTAAATCTTCAGATCTTAGCTTCGGGCATAGAATTTATGGAAAGAATAGCTTCCAAGTCTCTGATCCAAAAGACTATCTTACAAAACTAGCAGAAGAGAATATCATTCTTGACCCACAAGAAAGAAAAAACTATATAAGGAAAGCTTCTACTCAACTAGCCGAAACAGTAAAAGGTGTACCACTAATTGATGCTGATCTTTTAGATGAAATCTGTGGTTTAGTAGAAAGCCCAAAAGCCATACTATGCGAATTCTCTAAAGATTACTTAGAAGTTCCAGGCTTAGTTTTAAGTACAGTAATGAAAGTTCATCAAAGATATATTCCTGTGGCTTCAGAAAAGCACCATGAAGAGTTATTGCCTTACTTTATCGTGATTAGTAACAACCCAGAAGCAAGTGCAGAGAAGAATATCAAAGAAGGAAATGAAAAAGTAATAATCCCTAGATTTGAAGATGCTATGTTCTTCCTTAAAGAAGATAATAAAATCAAGCTTAATGAAAGACTCAGTAGACTTGAAAAAATCAATTTCCAAGTAGGAAACATGAAAGAAAAAGCTTTTAGACTTGAGAAATTAGCCGAATTATTTATTACTGAACTAAAAAGCAAAGAACAGAAAATAGATATAGATCAAAGCTTTGAAAATAGCTGTAAACTAGCAGCTAAACTTGCCAAGTGTGATTTAGACACTCAACTAGTATTTGAGTTTACTGAACTTCAAGGTGAAATTGGAGGTATTTATGCAGCTAGACAGTCTTATCCAGATAATGTTGCAAAAGCAATTTCGGAGCACTACAGACCTAGATTTGCTAATGACGAAGAACCAGAAAGTTTAGCAGGGAAAATTATAGCTATAGTAGATAAATTAGATAATTTAATTGCAAATTTTGCTATAGGTAAAGTACCAAAAGGTTCAGCAGATCCATTTGCACTAAGAAGACAAGCCAATGGACTACTCGGAATAATCATTCATTCTCAGTTGAATATTGACTTGGAAAATTTAATTAAAACTATTATTCACAGTAACCCCATTTATATCGAAACAAATAATAGAATTGCAGCTGAAGGTAAGGAGAAGAAATTTAAAACATTAAATACTGAAGATCTTTGTGAAACAACGATTAAATTCTTAGAGCAAAGATTAGACTTTGTTTTTGCAATTTACCACTCGAAGAGTCATATTAATAAAGCTGTAATAGAAACAGATTCACCTTTAAAGAAATTACAGTTTATGCACAACAGCATTCACTTACTATCAGCCTTCGAAGAGAATAGTGAATATGGAGACTTTAGCCAAGCTGCAGCCAGGCTAGCAAGCATGACTGCTTCATTTAAGGATTTCAATGAGCAAGATTTAAGCATTAATGACTCTTTACTTAAAGATGAACCTGAGACTGAGTTGATGAAATTAACTAATGAGCTTAGCAAAGTTTTAGTCAACAACTATAAACTTGAACTTAATTTCACAGAAAAGGATTTAATTAAGGCTATAGCTACCATTAATAAGTTCTTTGATAATGTTTTAGTTAATGATGAAGATGCTGCTACTAAAAAGAATAGACAGAACCTGGTTTATAACTTGAATAAATTATTCGCAGATATTGCTGATTTTAGTCAATTAAAGAAGTAATCCCTTAACCTAAAATTAATATCAAATTTGTATGATTGCTTCCGAGTAGAGAGATTTATATTTGAACATGGAGATATGGTATGGCAATTAATAACAATTTTACAGATAATAGTTTAGTAAATATTACAGAGAGTGGTCAAACTCGTAAAGGTTTAAAAGTTAATGGTCAGACTGGTGATGCTG
>CALBDR010000381.1 GCA_937927525.1 uncultured Candidatus Melainabacteria bacterium | reverse complement strand
TAACTGCCAGTGCTCTACCATCTTCTCTTGTATTGTCTACTGTCTCGTAGATAACCTCTGGCAGTACCTCTTGTACTTCTTGAGCAATCACACCAGTCATAGACTCTTTGGAACCAATGTAGTTAAAGGTTACGCCGTTGATCTTAGAAACCTTTTCCAGAGCATTAGGAATGTTCTCGATGTTTTCTTTTAAGTTTCTATCAGAAAGAGATGCAAATGCTGTTACGTCACCACGTGCAAAGAAGTCGCCATCATGCTGGAACGTAAAGTTATGTACTCCATTACCATAAATTCTGAATTCATCCGAATCACTATTTCTAATAGAGCTGAATCCATCGTCTTTTCTAAGCTTGACGTTACCAGTACTGTTGCTAAGTGTGATAGAGGATATGCCGTTATTGCCGGTTGTTACACTCAGCCCGTCATTATTGCCGGTGGTAACACTGCTAAGAATCTGGCCTACTACATGAAGCTCTTGAGTAGGTGCATCAGTTCCAATACCAACCTCACCTGTATCAAGGATTGTTAGTCTCTTTGTAGTGCCAAGTGTGGAGATATAGAAGTCACCAGCAGAGTTAGTAGCCAGACGAACATCGTAGTCTTCGCCATTATTATTCTTTAGGTCAATATAGCCTGCACTAGAGGCGCTAGTGATCTCAATGCCACCAGTACTGATAAGTTCTACAGCAGCTGTTGGCGTACCAGAAGAAACGTTAGATGCACGGATAGTACCATTGACATCCAATTTGGTCTGTGGTGCAGCAACGCCAATACCCATTCTACCAGCATTATCAAGATATGTGCCACTCATCAGTCTAAGCTTGTTGGAGAGTTCATCGTATTTAAGGAAAGAGTTGTCAATGTTAATAGCAGCTGCTTGAGCCTTTAAGTACAGTGCGTTGGCCTGTGATACAAATCTAAATGGACCAGAAGCGTTGTTATCAGAGTAAAGATTAATGGTAGTATTACTAGGTCCACTAAAGTTTGCTGTAGTAGTACCTGTGCTGGATCTTACGTCTAATTGATAGCTAGGGGCAGTATCGTTAAACCAGCTATAAACATTCGTAATGCCTACTTGTCCTGCAGCGTTAATAGTAATAATATCGTTTGCTGCAGTAGAATCAAAGTTCAGTGATCCTGCATATACAGTATTACTTAAACTGCCTGGAGCAAGCTTTGAAGCAATAACTGCACCATCTTGAATCTTGGCAGTACTAATTGCATCAGTTCCAATCTGGGATGAATCAAAGGCTACTCTAAAGTCAGAATCCAGTGCATCCAAAGCACTGTCAATGTCTTGCAGAGCTGTGTTGATCTTAGAACCAGCTGTTCTTAAAGTATCACCGTCGTTAGCGTTTGGCGCCGATCCCAGATCGATTAGTTGACTAGCGTCGAAGTAAGTTGGCATTACTCATTTCCTATATAAAAAGCGTAAATTTATTTATAATCACTCTGTATCAGATCCTGCTAACATAGCAGTAGAATCTGCGTAAGTAAAGTCGTCGTAGAAGTTAAACTGGTCTTCATCGAATGTTTCCAGAGCATTAGAGAACTTGATGCCTGGGAATGGCGATACAGTATCGAATGTACCCGAATCAACACTATCACTAAAGTCGCCGCGAGATGTATCAGAATCAGACATATTAAATCTGAATTCAGCGCTGTCTACGTCGCTCGACCATCTTGGCGAGTTCGGATCTAATAGATCTGCAATACTTATATACTGACGATTATATGGCGAATCAGCAAGAATACCTTCGCTCTTTTCATAATAAGCCTTTTCGTATTCATTGTAGAAGTTAAAGGACTTATCAGAGTAGAATCTTCTGTCAAGGCCAGAATCTGTATGGGTCACTGATCCAATTCCTCCGATGCCAATACTTCCGATAGCTTCCACCAAAGTACCTGCGCCGAACGCACCAAGATCCAGATCGATGATTTCTGTGGCTGGCGAGAATCCTACCGTGGCAACTTCTTCAAAGCTGTTTTGATAGAATGCAGCATACCCAGAAGGATGTAGGAAGTTTTTATAGAATCCTGCATAGGCTATGGCAGGAATATTGGTTTTAATCAGAATAGAATAGATCTGATAGAAGTAAGAATCTTGAATATATTTTTGTGACTGAGCGCCAACTTCACTTTCACCTACAATGAACATATCTTTTCGAGGAAGAATTCTTTCAATGTTACTTTGGTAAAAGTATCTAAAGAATCCATCAACAGAGAAGTTAGTACCTTTAGCCTTGTAGAACCCTGGAAGAAGCTTGTACGAATAGGATGGTGCAGGAAACTGATCTGCAGATAAGCCCGGAACTCTTTCTGTAAACAAAAGGTCTCTAATCTCAGAGTCTGCTTCGTCAATATCTTTAGTATTAAAAAGATTATTGATACGGTTACCGAACTGACCATCACTATCTAAATATTCATAGTAAGCTTCTAAGAACTTAACTAGGTCTGGATATTGCTCAGTAAAGTGCTCAGGAATAACAGGTTTAACCTGGCCACCATACGTGGTTACGTTTTTCCTGTTATAGTCGACAAGAGATTTTACATTAGCCATTAGTTAGTCACACCTACTACTGAAAGTGCTTGGTCCGCATCAGGAATGCCGTTTGCAGTATTACTACCGATTGTAATAAGGGTATTTCTTAATGGTTTGAATACCGAATCGTCTCTTGGTATTGCATTAACAGAAATAAAGTCTTGTCCTGAAACGATTGATTCTGGTAAGAATCCTGTCAGAGAAACTGTACCAGTAGTAGGATCATAAGATCCAACATTATCTACTATTACGTTTGAGTTAATATCAATAATCTGAATTTTAGTTGAATGCAGAGGTGCATTTCTTAAAGTACAGACCTTAGAGTTATAAACAAATCTACTGCTAGTAATAATCGATTCTGCTGCAGTCATCTGAGGAGCAGCGATAGTACTTAAGAAGTTAATGGTATAAGCAGATCTAATAAAAGATCCTGCCGTGTTCTTTACAGGTACAAATCTAGATGTCATAGTTAAGTCAATGTCATTACCAAGCACAGAAGCATCTGCAGCATCTACTACTGATTGCAATCTAGATTTTCTAATAACGTCGTTAAACTTGCCAGTGTTATTAGCAAAGTATGTTTCTATGGTATTTTTAACTTTAGAGTTAATACCTTCAAGAGTCAGATTGGTAGCAGAAACGTTATATCTAAATGAGGTGTTAACGTTAATGTATTGAAACGTAGGTTGTACAAACTCTGCTTCAACGCCAATTACAGATAGCGGATCAGTTAGATTAGTTTTAATTAGCTGCTCGGTTGCAGCTGTCTGAGCAGCTG
>CALBDR010000380.1 GCA_937927525.1 uncultured Candidatus Melainabacteria bacterium | reverse complement strand
CCATATGAAGATCTCCTTTAACAGTAAGATTTCTTGGCAGACGTAATAGCTCTTCCGCAAATATTATAATGAAGTCTCCATCAACTGTAAGATTGTCAGGAAGAGAGGTTATATCCATAAGATCGGTAGAAGGCTCTCCATCGTCTTGACCATATTCTCCTCCTAGATTTAGATCTCCTTTACTTCCTTTTTCAATATAGTTTCTTAGTATAGAGGTAACACTTCTTGTTTCTTCCCAATCTTCTTTATTTCTCTCAACTTCATCATCTGGTGCTGGAGTAAATGCTCCTGGGTATTCTAGTAAGAGTTTAGTTAGTTTCATAACTATTTATCTCTATTTACAACATACTTCTTACCTCCAACTCTTACAGAAGTGATAGTTTTAATGTTTATCATTCTGTAAGCATTCGCTTTGTCTTTTATTTGAGCATCCCAGACAGGAATCAGCTGCTTCTCTTTTGGGTTATAAGGTAAGTTTCCTCCTCTCAAGTACTTCTTCACATGAAGCCTAGCATTCATATGTCTTGTGGTACCATCTTTCTTGACAAAGGAAACACCAAATACTTTCCCGTTTGTGCTTTGAATCTTCTTCACTGCCTCTTCTTCTGATATGTAACCTTCAATATCAGATTTCTTTGCATCAGGAAATTCTGCATTAGAAACTTGTGCATCGGAACTTTTTAAGCTGTCTTCTACTTCTTCCTTAATAATTTGGATAAGTTTTGATTTTTTGATTTTCATAGTAAATGTATTTTGATTAGAATTTTAATTACTCCTCAAAGGTAGGGAAAATAATTTCCAAAGTCAACCCTTTTTTGAATAAAAAAATTTATTAGACTTTACTATAAATAGGGAAGTAGTATGTAAAATAGATATGCTTTTTAATATATAAGATGAGGATTAGCTTCTCTTAATCCTGCGTTTGTTACAGCTACGTATTTAGATTTGCTTTTATATTCTTCTAGGTTATGGGCACCTGTGTAGGAAAGAGCAGATCGTAGTCCATCTACTAGTTTAATTATGACATTAGTTACTCCTCCTTTAAACGGTACCACTGTACTTTCTCCTTCTACGTTGTTTTGTCTTTGTCCGTGTTCTGTTTTTGTTTCGAGAGATGCTGAGCCTCTGTATCTCTTAAATAGAGTACCTCTTTTTTCTATAACCTTACCTGGTGTTTCTTCTGTACCTGAAAGTAGAGATCCTAACATAACACTATCTGCTCCAACAGCAATTGCTTTTGCTACGTCTCCTGCTGATCTAATTCCTCCATCAGCCATAACAGGAATATCATATACCTGTGCTGCTCTTACAACTGCTTCTAAAGCAGTTATATTAGGTATGCCATGACCTGTTTCAATTCTGGTAGTGCACAAAGAACCACCACCTATTCCTACTCTAAGTCCATCAGCTCCCCAATCTATTAAATCTTTTGCTCCTTCATAGGTAGCAATGTTACCTGCAATGATATCAAAGTTTTTTGTAGGGTCAACTTTAACTAAATCTTCTCTATAGCTAACTAATCTTTTAAGTAGGTATTTAACATTTTCGTGATGCCCATGTGCAACATCTATTAAAACAACTCTTGCTCTAGAGTCAACAAGTTTCTTAGCTCTCTCAAACCCTTCGTCACCAACTCCAACAGCAGCAACAGTAGGTTTGTTTGACAAATTCCAACCTTCCAGTTCGTGATAAAGAAAACTATTAACCTCAGAACACATCTTAGCCTGCTGATCAATACTCATAAATCTATGCAACACACCAGTACCTCCTGCACATAACATACTCTTTGCCATCTCGAATTCACATATAGTGTCCATAGGAGAAGCAATAAAAGGTAAATCCATCGTATAGTTTTTTGACAATCTAGTATTAAGGTTTACTTGAGATCTAGATTGGACGGTACTAAATTGAGGTACTAATTGTATATCGTCGTATGTAAGTGCTTTCATAAAAATTTTATTCTTTCAGGTTTACTATTTTCTTCTTTATCGGTTGTAATACTATAATATATTTCTAACTCATCTTCTTCGTTGTATTCACATTCAACAAAAAGAGTAGATTCTTCATAATGCTTAAACTTAATTACACAAAAGCCTGTGTCTTGTAAACAGTCTATTGAACAAACTTCTCCTATAGTTTCAGCTATATGATTGATAAGCTTATCAAACTTGCTATCTAAATCACTTGAGAACTCTTTTGTGTAATATAGTTTGAGCATGTGATTAATTTGTTATGTATAAGTGTTCCGTTTATCGTTCTAATCAATATTTGGGTTGAAAATTTTAAAAGAAAAACCCTACCCTAATATATTTTGAACCCATTTAGGTAACTTGCTAAATTTAATCAATTTCGCTTTCACTGTTGGTAGGTTATATTTGATAGATTTTTGAATTCTGTGATTACCATCTAGAATATATTTAATGGTATTGTTATCGTTCACAAGAATCAACACAGGATATTGTATATCAGATTTTTCTATTTTCTCAATTTCCTCAGTATTACCATCCCAACTTAAAACGATCTTTTTGAGTTTTTCGGTTTCTATCTCCTTAACTTTAATATCTTTTGTTAAGTCCAATATTTGTCTTAGTGTAACTGTTTGGTCATGATGACGAGTCCAAGAAGTGTCATTGAGACCTTCGTTCAAAAAATCTCGTAGGGGTGTGTTAATAAATTGTTTCAAATGTTTCATTATTTTGTTTTATATATAAATATTAAGATTTAAAATTTGCCACCCTTC
>CALBDR010000379.1 GCA_937927525.1 uncultured Candidatus Melainabacteria bacterium | reverse complement strand
CTAATAATCCAGTTAGTTCTGATATTATTCAAATAGTACAGTTCAATCCTCACGCCTTTGTAGTGAGCGATGGTACCCCTTCTGATTTAAATCAGCCTACTTATTCTGATATAAACTTAAAAGAAAATATTCAACCTTATGAAGCTTCATCTTCTGTATTTGATATTGAAACATATACCTACTACTGGAAAGATAAATTTAGATTCCACGATAGACAGGAAGTAGGTTTTGTAGCTCAAGATATTGAGAAGTATGTTCCTCAAGTAGTATCTGAAAACTCTCAAGGCGAGAAGATGGTTGATTATAGTAAGATGACAGCAGTTCTTCTCTCTACCATTCAACAGATGAATAAGAGAATAGAACTATTGGAAAACAAAACCAGCTCCTGCTCATGTTCGGAGGAATAAATGGCTACTCCAACATCCAATACAGAGTTTAAAGAATTTTGTCTTAGAAAGCTAGGCAAAGGCGTTATTGAAATTAATGTAAGTAATGCACAGGTAGACGATAGAGTGGATGAGGCTATCAACTTCTACCATGACTATCATTTTGATGGTACAGAAAGAACTTTTTATAAAAAGCAAATTACTCAAGACGATAAAGATAACCGCTACATTGTACTGCCCGATAATATTATCGGAGCAGTTAATATGTTTGATATAGGCGATGCTGATAATACCAACAACTTGTTTAACATTAGATATCAAATAGCTCTTAACGATTTGTATACGTTAACATCACAGTCACTAGTGCCATACTATATGGCATTCCAGCACCTGGAGTTATATGAACAAATTCTAGTTGGTAAACAGCCTATTAGATATAATAGAAACAAAAACCATTTCCATATTGATATGGATTGGGATAAGCTAGCTGTAGGCGAGTACCTTATTATAGAAGCATATCAAGTTATAGATCCTGATACCTATACTAAGATGTATAGTGATTACTGGCTGCAAAGATATGCTACTGCTCTAATTAAGATCCAGTGGGGTGAAAATCTTAAAAAGTTCCAGGGTATGCAAATGCCTGGCGGAATGATTATGGATGGTGTGTCTATATATAATGAGGGGGTCAGAGATAAGGAGCAGTTGGAAATGGAAATGAGAACATCATACTCTCTTCCAGCAACTGATATGATCGGCTAATGACTAGAAATGCATTCTTTAATCAATACACTACATCAACTGAGCAGAATTTATTAGAAGATTTAATTATCGAATCAATTCAAATTTATGGGTTTGATATTGATTATCTTCCTAGAATTTCATTAGGTACAGATTCTGTTTACACTCAGTATACTAGCTCTGCTTTTGTAGATGCTATTCCAGTAGAGATGTATGTAAAGAATGTAATGGGCTTTGCTGGTGAAGGGGATTTTATTTCTAGATTTGGTTTAGAAATTAGAGACCAAGTAACCTTCACAATTGCTCAGAAAAGATTTAACCAAGAAGTGGCAAATGGTACATTTGTTAGTACATATTCATCTGCTAATGTAGAAATATCTAACAATGTTTTTACAGACGAAGCTATTAGTATATCAAGACCTAGAGAAGGTGATGTTCTATACTTCCCATTGTCCAACACTTTTTTTGAAATAAAATATGTTGAAAATGAAGAAGTGTTTTATCCATTAGGTAAGTTACAAACATACGATCTTAGATGTGAGACTATGGAGTACTCGGGTCAGATATTCGCTACTGGTAATACTACATTAGATGGATACATGAGAAACCTTTCGTCTGCAGTAGTATCTGGCAACACTGCATCTGGAGCAAACAATGTGGTTGGAGCTATCAACTATGAAATTCAAAAAGAGTTTGATGAGGTTGTTAACTTTACGGAAATAGATCCTTTTGCTAGTGGAGAATATTAATGTTAGGTCATAATTTTTTTCACGATCTTATTAGAAAGTATGTAGTTACATTTGGAACTCTCTTTAACGACATTAAATTGGCTAGAACTAATCGTCTGGGTCAAGTAATAGAGACTATTGAAATTCCACTTACATATGGCCCTAGAGACAAGTTTGTAACTAGGCTTCAACAAGATCCAGACTTAAGTGCTCAGACAGGATTAACACTTCCAAGAATCTCTTTTGAAATTGTTAGAATGGGATTTGATCCTTCAAGACAACTTCCGTCTATGAATAAGGTATTGAGTAAGAATCAACCTGAAAAAGCTAAGAGAATATTTTCTTATGTTCCTTACGACATTCAGTTTATGCTTAACATTTATACTATGACCAATGAAGACGGAGTAAGAATTGTAGAGCAAATTTTACCATTTTTTGTTCCTCAATTTGCGCCCACAGTTCAGTTAATTGAAGATCCTGACGTAACATTGGATCTTCCAATTATTTTAAATGGAATTACTACACAGGATGTATACGATGGGCCATTTGAACAAAGAAGAGTTCTAGTTCATACACTAGACTTTGTAATGAAGGCCTACATGATTGGTCCTATTGTAGAAAGACCTCTTATCCTATCTGCTAATACTAACTTTTATATTGATGGTTTCAATTCCGTGACTGGTTTGGAAGACGACTCAGTCGAATCTATAAGAATAAGACCTGGTCAGTTTGCCAACGGTCAGCCTACTGCTAACGGTGAATTCTCTGTAGCTGCTAATACTATATCGCCAAACTCTAGCTATGGATATATAACTACATTCTCTTCAACAGTAACTGCCAACTCAGACTTACTTCCTGTTTTCTCTAATGGTGTAGTACAAGACGCTGATCTTCGAATAGTTGGAGGACTAAATTTTGGAACATTTGCTCAACCTAGTGGATTGGACATAGATTTGGAAGATTATGAATAAGAAAGATTTAAATCAAATATTAAATATAGATGATTCTGTTGAAGTAGTTAACCATAATCCTGTTAACGACGAGGAAGAAATAGATAAAGAATATCTATATACTAAATCTAATCTTCATACTGTGATAGATAGAGGCACTGAGGCTCTAGAAGAAATGTTAATGATTGCAAAACAATCTGAACAGCCTAGAGCTTTTGAAGTAGTATCTGGTTTGATTAAAACTATTGCTGATGCTAACAAAGACTTAT
>CALBDR010000378.1 GCA_937927525.1 uncultured Candidatus Melainabacteria bacterium | reverse complement strand
CAAATAGTAAAAAAGGTTGTAAATACCTGGGAAACAACAATCAAAGGACCAGATAAAAAACCTAAAACTATTCCTAATTTTCAAGTTAAAGTTTGGCTGGAAAGCAAAAAAGAAATTATAAAGCTATCCAAATTTAGGGACGAACTTATGGAGGACTTAAAAAAGAATTCTCCTGTTGTTCCTAAAAGAAGATACAATAAGAAAAGCAAAGATTCAGGAAAACTACTTGAGGTAAATCTCTTTGACCTACACCTAGGTAAAGTTGCTTGGTCAGAAGAAACAGGTCAAAACTACAATATGGAGATAGCATGTGAATTATTTTTAGATGCTATAGAATTTTTTATTGAAAAAGCAAAAGAAGAAAATATAGAAAGAATTCTATTTCCAATAGGAAATGATTTTTTTAATTCTGATTCTGCTCATCCTTATAGCAAAACCACAAAGGGCACTCCGCAAGAGGATGATACGAGATGGCAAAAGATATATAAAACAGGAAGAGAGTTATTAGTAAGCTCTATTCAAAAATTATCAGAAGTAGCTCCTGTAGACGTACTTGTAATTCCTGGTAACCACGATACAGAGAGAGCATTTTATGTTGGAGACTCTTTGGAATGCTGGTTTCATAATGATGAAAATGTAACCATAGATAACAGTCCTTCTCCTAGAAAGTACTATAGATTTGGACAAGTGCTAATTGGTTTAACTCATGGTAATGAAGAAAAAATTACCGACTTACCTGGTATAATGTCACAAGAAGCATCAGATTGGTGGGGTTCTACCTATTATAGAGAATTTCACTTAGGGCACCTACACAGAACATCTAGCAGAGCCTTTTTACCCACTACAGAAGTACAAGGGACTGTTGTAAGACACATGTCTTCTTTATCAGCTACGGATGCCTGGCATCATAAAAAAGGATACGTTGGTGCTAGAAAAAGTGGAGAAGCTTTAGTGTGGGATGCTGAACTTGGTTTATGTTCAAACTACTACTTTACAGCAAAACTTAGTAACTACAGATAATATGGGTGCAATAAGAAATATTTGTTTATTAGACGATATCAGATACTTACGTGATTTAGTTAGAATTAACGTTATGAGTCCTCAAATGAGGGAGTTAATTAACGATATTTTAGACGATGCTGAGAGACATAGAATGAGAGTAACTTTAAAACAATTTCACGTACTAAGAACACATCTCAGTGTTAAAATTAAAGCCAAAAAATGTTAATTTATGTCTGAATCCTTACTAAAAAAAGAGTTTTCTTCTTCTGATTTACAAAGGATAAGAAATATAGTTAAGAAAGACTACACCGCAAAAACCGTTAAAGGAGTTGGTTATGGTAAAAAAACGGAAACATATAAAGAGGGGGACATATGGGTAGAGGATGGAAAACAGTGGACAATAAAGGATGGCTTAAGACAATCTATAAATAAGCTTGATTCCCTCAGAGAAGTAGCCAAAATGCCTATCTGTTGTCCTAAGTGTGGAAGTAGTATGTCTGCTAATATACATAAAAAAATGTATAAAATTCATAAATTTTGTTTTAATTGTGTTTTAGAATTTGAAAGAGAATTAAAAGATAAAGGTTTATATAAAGAATACGAAAAAGCTATTATAGAAGGTAATATAAGAGCATTTGCTGAAGATTTAGAAAGAGTAGTACAAGACTTACTATCTGAACAGGATAATGGTACATTTGTTACTGAACAGGGAGACATTGAGAGTTGGAAAAGTAGTGGTAAATTAAAAAACAACAAGTTGGAAGAGTTAAATAAGTTTTTAAAACATATCAACACTTCTTTATAAAATTAGTCTATTTATTATAAAACCCTACTTATTTAATTGACCTATGAATCAAAACCAAAAAGATGTTTTAGACCTGGTTTATTCTGAACTTCTATCTCTTAAGTCTGAAATGCCTAATGGGGAATTAAGTTCCTTAATTAAGGACGTAAGAGCAATGAAGAAAGATATATCAGAATTGAAAGTAGTTTTATTAAATCCTGAGGATGGATTAATAGTAAAAACAAACAAAAATACTGAATTTATGAATCAAGAGCTCGATAGAAGACCAACTATTGATAAAAAGATAGCACAAGTCGAAGAGCTAGTACAATGGAAGTCAGCAGTAAATAAGGCACTTTGGATTATATTCACCGTACTAGCAGGAATTCTTTCAAGTGAATTTTTTAACATTCTTTTATCTAATCAACAGTAAAATGAGAAAAAATACACCTATTGCACAACTTTTAAGAGAAAAAAGAAAGGCACGCATATTAAAAGAATCACCAACAAGACTTGTTGAAGAAATAAAAGACGTTTTAATACAAGCACTAAGAAAAGTTGGAGAGGATATACACGGAAGTGAAGTAGAAGGAACAAAAGAAAACTTTACAGTATCCCTTACTTTTAAAAATGATAAAAAAGTCGACTACAATTTCAAAATTAGTGATGGTGAACTAATTTTAACAGGCCAAGATGGGGAAAATGTGGAGCTTGGAGAAATAGGATTTTTACCATCTGGTGAACCAAGATATAATTCTACATTTATACAGTCCAATATGCAGGATCATTTTGAAAATAGTTTAACATCTAATAATGATGAGGACTCTTCTTTTGATGATGAGAGTGAACTTGAAGAGCCTGAAGAGGGAGAGGAAGAGCCTATTAACCCTTTAGACTTTCTAAAAGAAAGTAAAATAAGTATTATACGAGAATTATTAGAAGAGGCTTTTTATGAAGTTCTAATAGAAAGACTAGGGTCAGATATACTTATACCAGCCGGAAAAGAAATTCTTTCAAAGTACCCTCAAACTAAAAAAGCACTTGCTACTTTCTTTGGTCCTGAATATCCAACATTCGTTAGAGACATTCAGTATATTGCCTACAAACCTACTACCTTTAAAGTAATTTTATCAAACAATACTAATTTTTTCTTAGAATGGGCAGGACAAGGATTTCTTGTCAACACTCCTGGTAAAAAGTTAGATATAAGTAAAGTAGACGATTATCAAAGAGCACAAAATTATATAAATGATCTCCTAAAAACAGGTCCAATACAATCTACAGCAGACATGGAAGCTGAACAGGAACCTACTCCTGAGGACGATTTATTCTCTCCTCCAGGAGGCGGTGGAGGCGGTGGTATGGCACCAGATATGGGAGGAGAAGAATTTCCACCACCAGAAGGAGGCGAAGAAGGTGAAGGTATGGAGGAACCTGAAACACCAGAAACCGAACCTGATATTGAATTTGATATAACATAATATGAGCAAACAGGAAGAAATTAAAAAAGTAATAGCTCAAGAATACATTAAGTGTGCAAAAGATCCTATACACTTTATGAAAAGGTATTGCTATATTCAGCATCCAAATAGAGGTAGAATACTTTTTAAATTATATCCTTTTCAAGAAAAAGTTTTATCGTTATTTAAGGATAATAAGTATTGCATAACAAATAAATCAAGACAGTTAGGCATATCAACACTAGTGTCGGCTTACTCACTTTGGTTGATGATTTTTCACAAAGATAAAAACATTCTTGCTCTTGCTACAACTCAGACAACAGCTAGAAACCTTGTACGTAAAACTCAATTTATGTACGAACAACTACCTAAGTGGTTACGTCTACCAACCCAAGAAAACAACAAACTTTCTATAGTTTTAAAGAATGGTTCAAGAATGAGAGCAGCATCATCAAATTCAGATGCATCTCGTTCTGAAGCAGTATCTTTACTTATAATTGATGAAGCAGCTTTTATAGACAACATTGAAGAAACCTTTACTGCAGCTCAACAAACACTTGCAACAGGAGGACAGTGTATAGCTGTTTCAACTCCAAATGGTATAGGTAACTGGTTTCATAGAACTTGGTCAAAAGCTCAAACAAAAGAAAACAGCTTTTTACCTATAAGGTTAGATTGGAAAGTACATCCTGAAAGAACTCAAGAGTGGAGAGATCAGCAAGATGCAGACTTAGGAACCAAGATGGCTGCTCAAGAGTGTGATGCCGACTTCATGTCTTCAGGAGACACTGTTTTTGAAACAGAGGACATGACGCATTATGAAACGCTCATGATGGAAGATCCAGTTGAAAGAAGAGGAATAGAAGGATCGTTGTGGTTGTGGGACCAGCCCGACTATTCTAGACAATACATAGTTGTAGCAGATGTTGCAAGAGGAGATTCCACAGACTATTCAGCCTTTCACATTATAGATGTAGAAAATGTAGAACAGGTAGGAGAGTATAGAGGTAGACTATCACCAAAAGATTACGGCAACCTTCTAGTAGGAATAGCTACTGAGTATAATAACGCTTTACTGGTAGTAGAAAATGCAAACGTTGGATGGGCTACAATTGAACAAATAATGGAAAGAGAGTATAGAAATCTTTTCTATTCTTCAACATCTCAAAACGAAACAGTAGAATCTTATTTAAGAAAGTACGAGAAAGAAAAACTGGTACCAGGCTTTACAACATCTACTAAAACTAGACCTTTGCTTGTTGCAAAGATGAAAGAATACACTAGAGAAAGAAGCGCGGTAATTAAGTCTAAAAGATTGTTAGAAGAAATGCGTACTTTTATTTGGAAAAACGGTAAACCTCAAGCATCAGAAGGATATAACGATGATTTAGTAATGTCTTTTGCTATAGGATTATTTGTACGTGATACAGCTCTTCAAATGATAGAACAAGGAAAAGACTTAGCTAGAGCTCAACTCGATTCATTTGCTTCATTAAACAGCAGACAAGGAGGAGTATATGTCAATAAGAATTCAAGCATATATGATCAATTTAAGGTAAGGTACGGAGATGCTGAAGAAGACATAACATGGTTACTATAAAAAATTTTAATAAATAATGGCAAAAAATCCACTTTTTGATAGACTATCCAAATTATTTTCTACTGATGTCGTAGTTAGAAATATTGGTGGCAAAAAATTAAAAGTAGTTGATATAAACAAAGTTCAAACTACAGGTAGGTATCAAACCAACGCCTTGGTTGACAGGTTTACTAAATTACACGTAAAAAACGATCAAAATATATTTAATCCTAATGTTAATTATCAAACATTAAGGGTTCAACTATATTCAGATTATGAAGCTATGGACACTGATCCTATAATTGCTTCTGCTTTGGATATACTTGCTGATGAAGCTACAATAAAGAACGAATATGGTGAAGTAATTACAGTCAAGTCTACAGACAGCAACGTTCAGAGTGTTCTTTATAACCTATTCTACGATATATTAAACATTGAATATAATTTATGGCCATGGATTCGTAATGCATGTAAATATGGCGACTTCTTTTTAAATTTAGATATTGAAGATGAAATAGGTATTGTTAATGTAATTCCATTATCACCATATGACGTTCGCCGAGAAGAAGGATATGATGAACAAAAC
>CALBDR010000377.1 GCA_937927525.1 uncultured Candidatus Melainabacteria bacterium | reverse complement strand
ATGAGAAATAAACAAATAGACGATGAGCAGGCTCGATTAATTTGTGAGCCATTATACTTAACGGAGGGTTGTTATTACCTTTAGGAGGCGAGTTATGAAACTAAGTGATTTTTATGAATTATTAGAAGAACACGACTGGTTTTATATGATGAGCGACGACAATCGCGTAAACGATTCAGGTCAGCGCAAATTTTATGCAATACAAAAAGCAATGGTTACGCCAGCGCATGAAAAGTTATTTGAAAATTATAAAAATTATGTGTTGGGAAAAAGTGCGGGTTATGATAATTATCCTGTAATACAAAAACCACAAAAGCCCAAGGATTGATAATGCACGACATACAAGATCAGATAAACAAAATAAAACAAGAATTGTTTCGATATGAAAAAGCATATAAAAACGAACGGGACAGTTTGAAAGCATTATTTGCAAAAAGCACGATCGAAACATTGCGCGAACAGTTAAAGTCATTAATTGAATTAAGGGATAATCATAAAAAATAAAAGGAAAACACAATGGCCAGAACCTGCGATGGGAAAGAGCATAAAATAATTAAAACCGTTCGTGTTGAGCCTTCAATTGCAGAGCAAATTTTGATTGATTACGGTTCATTTACAGCTTTTATAAATGAAATGCTTGAAATAAACGGCTATTTAGAAAAGCCATACAAAAACGCTTCATAAAAATTTGACACGAACCTTACTCCTTGGTTATGCTTGAATTATCTCAAACTGACTAAGGAGAGGTTTATGTCCGAATTAACGCCCATTGACGGTGCGCCCAAGAAAACCACAAAGAAACCAAGAAAAACAAAACAACAAATCGCAGAAGAAATGTTTAAAAAAGAACAGGAGCAAGCGCAATTTAAGCGTCGTGTTCGCGGTGATGAGGAAGTTTGGCACGATCTTATTAGACTTGAAATGGCTGAACCTCGTAGAAACATTTCATTTCACGAAAACGCAGATCAAAATCCTATTTGGGAGCGTATACCGCATAAACATTTTTATCACACGGTTGATTCTGACGGTAATCCTCAAAAGTACGCAACGCCAGCGAACGGTCACACGCACGAGATTAAAATTATCGGAAAAGACGAAGAAGGAAAGCCGATCGTTGAAGTCGGTGACGCTGTTGTGATTATTAAAAACAAAGAATTTCCATTAAAGACAAGTAAAATGGACAATCATCGTCACGAGGCGACTTATATTCATTCTGAAAAATTTAAGAAGCGTGTTTATTCAGAAGATTTTCTTAAAAAGCAATCACAAGTTGACTCGGATATGAACAATGCGTTAAAAGCTCCTGCCGGAGTTAAATAATGCATCTTCCAACATTGATTAAAAATGAATTTGATCGTCAAATCAACGCTCGGTTTAGTGAAAAACCTGACGTTTATCAGTTCTTTAAAAACCACGAAAGACGCCCTTTATTAGAAAAGAATCTCATTGCTGAAATATCAAAGACCGAGCTCTCTCATGCAGTAAAACTTGATGCTGAAAAGATTAAGTTTATCGTTAAAGAGTATTGCAACACATTTTTTCATCTTGCGTTAAAAGCAGCCGAAAAAGCAGCGGTTAGCGAAGCCGAGCGGCAGCGTCGTTTGCATGAAGAGCATACCTTTAACGAAATTCAAGAGATGATAGAAGAGAATAGCAGCGATCGCGTGGAGTATTTTGATGAAAATAAAAAGTGAGTCAATTGAGCTCGTCGATATAAACACGCCAGTGCCTTATGAGAAAAATATGCACGTCCACACTGAGGAGCAAATTGATAGGCTGATTAAATTAATCGAGTACCAGGGATTTAGGAACCCGTTAGTGCTTCAAAGGGGTACAAACAGAATTGCTGCCGGTCATGGAAGGTTAGTTGCAGCAAAAAAGATGGGCATGGAAAAAGTGCCGGTTATTTATCAGGAGTTTGAAAGCGAGGAGCAGTTTTATGCGTATGTTGTTTCTGATAACGCAATAGGCAAGGACACTTGGGCGCAATTAGATTTGTCGCAAATTAACAAAGATATAATTGACCTTGGACCTGACTTGGATTTGGATATGCTTGGCTTAAAAGACTTTGTTGTAGTGCCGATTGAAAAGTTTGAGCCTCAATCGGATGAGGATGCTGTGCCAGAGGTTAAGGGCGATCCAGTAACTAAGCGCGGTGATGTTTGGTTGCTTGGAAACCATCGGGTGATGTGTGGTGACTCTACTATGATTGATGATGTTGAGAAGCTGATGAATGGTGAGAAAGCCGATATGGTTTTTACCGATCCACCGTATAATCAAAACACTCAAAAAGGTGGAGGCAAAGGAGCGCTTGCAGACTCACTGAGAAAGCAATCGGACGACATATCTTGGATATGCGACTTTGATCCAGATGCATTTCTTCAAACAATGCCAAACGTTTTTAATAATGAAGTGAATTCTTATATTTTTTGCAATAAAGATCTACTGCCAGAATATTTACTAAAGGCAAGGGAACTAGGGGCAAGCTTTTGGGTTTTGATATGGAAAAAAGAGTCTGCGATTCCAATAAACTCAGCTCATCACCCTGACACCGAATATTTGGTGGTTATGAGAAAGAGCTCCGTTTTTAATAGCGGAGTAAAAGGCGTGTCGTATAGTAGGCTGTTGCAGTACAACAGAGACAGGTCTGGGTTGCATCCCACTATGAAGCCAGTAGAGCTGATAGAGAATCAACTGCGAATAGGAAGTAATACTAAGTCGATAGTGGTTGATTTTTTTGGAGGCAGTGGATCTACTTTCATCGCTTGCGAAAAAACAAACCGAAAATGTTACGGCATGGAATTAGATGAACATTACTGCGATGTTATTATTCAAAGATGGCAAGACTACACAGGCAAAAAAGCAACACTAGAATCTAACGGTAAAACATACGAGGAGCTTAAAGATGTCTCGACAACGTAAAGAGATAAACGAAGAACAACTAGCTGCTCTATGTAGACTGGTAGCATCATTGCAAGACTGTGCTGACTTCTTTGGATGTTCTCATGACACTATACAGCGTAGGATTAAGGAATGGGGTTATGAGTCATTTGCGTCCTTTAAGCAACAAAACATGGTGCACACACGCTTTCAGCTTAAAAGAGATGCTTTAGAAAGAGCAAAGCACAGCGATACGATGCTTATCTTTTGTCTTAAAAACTTATGTGGTTGGTCGGATAAAAAAGAACACACAGTTGAGATTAGCGAATTTAACTTTGTAGGCGACGACGATTAAATGTGGCTTCGATTAACTGGAAATATAACCAATTACCTGCACAAAAACTATTTCACGACGATGATGAAACGGATATTCTTGCGTTTTTAGGCGGCTTAGGTTGCCTTAAAGAAGATTCTTTAGTTTTAACAGCTTCTGGTGAAGTTCCCATTTGTGACATAGATCAAAAGTCGCTTGTGCTAAGCTATCACGACAAGAGTAATCGATTTGTCTATCAGTCAGGTAGCGATGCGTTCCCAAAAGGTAAGGACTATCTTTATCGAGTAGTAAGTGAGCATGGAGAATTTTTAGCAACCGAGCATCACCCGCTTTTTTCATCTGACTATACCTACAAATATCTGAAAGATCTTTGCGTTGGTCACGATATATTTTCAATTTCAGATAACCGTCACGAGAAAAATCTTTCTCAATCCCAGAAGTTGTTTCGCTCAGGTGTTCTCGGTTCGTGGAATAAACTCTTAGGTTTGATAAATCATTATGTAGAGTGCATCCGTCAACGTGATCCACAACTTCTTGAGGTTCTAAATATCTTTCAAGATGATCTTCCATTACCTTTCTGTGTTCAAGAATCATCCCAAATGATCTGTTCTTACGGTATCGTGCAAAAGGATGACCTGGGGGGCAAGATATTAAAACATATCCGTCCCGATCAATCTTTCTACCACAGCGAAATGATGGATTGCATTTTCCAGATGGAGGACCTTGCTTTGGGCGAGGGAGGTCAAATTTTAACCACGTCCTTTGAACGTACTTTACTGGGCATCCTACAGCGGCTGCGATCTCTCGACTTTTACGAATACCATCCGAAAGCTCTTTTATTTTATCTATGTCGTATTTTGGCTTGCGTTTCATCATCCACCTCCAATGCCACTAGTTATAAATTAGAAAAAACTAAAATACTTAGCATTGAAAAACAATCAAAAAAAGATTGGGTTTGGGACATGAAGGTGCCAAATACGAATAACTATGTCGCAAATGGACATATACATCATAACAGCGGCAAGTCTTATGGGTTAATGATGAAGCTATTAAAGCTATCATGGCTCAATAGAGGCTACGCTGGCGGGTTATTATCACCATCGGTTGAAGACTTTAAAAAAGATATGCTTCCGTTGTTTCAAGAATGCTTCGACAACCACAATCTTTCAAAATACGCGTATTATCACAAACAAGACAAATGCTTTAAGTTTGCATGGACGAGCGCACCGCTTTATGTGTTTAGTGCTGAAAAACCCATTGCGGGACCAAACTTAGCCTATTGCGGAATTAATGAGCCGTCACTGATGAAAGAAGTTCGTGTCAACGAAATGCTTCGTCGTGTTCGTGTTAAAGATGCACCTTTTCGTCAACGCACCATGGCAGGCACCCCCGAAGATTTATGGGGCTGGCTTCAAGATTTTGTAGAAAAGCACCAAGCAACAGGAAAGCTTCGAATTATTCAAGCATCAACAAAAGAAAACACCAATCTGGATCCTGAGTATTATAATCACTTAAAAGAAACGCTGGATCCGACTCAATTGCGCGTGTTTGGTGACGGTGAGCTCGTCTTTCTTGGATCCAATCTTTTCTATTATTCATTCACTAGGGAAAAAAACTTAACCGATATTGTGCTAAACAAAAATGCACCGCTATTTGTAAACGTGGACTTTAACGTGGGCATGATGGTTTCAACCGCTTCACAACTTTATGAAAATGCTGACGGCAAAAAGGTTAGCGTGTTTTGTGATGAGATTAAGCTAACCGACAAGGCGGCTGATACCTATGCTATGGTTAACGCGATAAAAGAAAAATACGACGACTGGACTGGCAGAATTATGATAACGTGCGACTTTTCAGGTAAAGCACGCAAGACAACGGGTCCAAGTGATGTTAATGTGTTGCGCCAAGCGTTCGGAGATGATTGTGTTCGATACCGCGCAAGTGGTAATATAAGAATGAGAAAACGTCAGTTATTAATAAACGGGCTGCTTCATCATGCACAAATCTTGATTAACAAAGAGAAATGTCCGACACTATACAAGGATATAATGAAGGTGCAGCAAAGAGAGGATTTCAGCAAAGATAAAAAGAACGCTGATTTGACCCATGCATCTGACACATTGGATTACTTTATCGATCAAGAATATGAATTTCAAGACCGCCAACGCTTCACAAATTACAGGGCAATGTAATGCAAATATTTAACGAAAACGAATTATTAGATCAAAACTTTCGCTTAAGCGTCATTCAAGAAATTGAAGGGCAGGAAAACCAAGCACGAAAACAAGAGTCATTTAAGCGATGGGAGGTCTTAAAAGACCGTGCCAAAAAGTACATTATTGATATGTTATTAAATGAAATGGATGAAGAGACTGTTCGTGAAATGGAAGGCAGGGCATCAAACATTAATCTGTTCAAAAAAGTAATTAGCAAGAAAGCTCGAGTTTATAAAACTGCGCCAGAACGAACCCTTCAGTCAGGCAATGAAGACCAGTTTGTCATGATGCAAGATTTAATTAACCTTAACAGCACCATGAAAAAGACAAACCGTTACCTGGAGGCGTTTAGAAATTGTCTTGTATACATTCGACCGTACAAATGCCATGACGAATCAAGATCAGATGGTGAGCCTGTTTATAAGTACCATGTCAAAATATTGCCACCCCATATGTATGATGTAATTGAGGACGAGCAAGACAATGAAATGGCTCGCGCTTATATTCTTTCAGACTTTTCACCGAAGACAATTCAAACAGAAGTTTATAGTCAATTAAGAGGTCGCACTGGACCAACGAATTCATTTCGTGACGGTGATGACAAAAACCAAATAATTGCAGACTCTCCAGCAGATAAAGATCAACCAGAAAAGCACTACATTTTTTGGTCAAACGATTATCACTTTACTTGCGACGAAAAAGGGCAGCTTGTAGGCGTTGTTGATGAAACCGATTTAATTAATCAAATTGGCGAGCTTCCATTTGTTGACCTGGCAAAAGATCGTGACGGATCCTATTGGTCAGTAGGCGGCGAGGACTTAATTGAAGGTTCACTTCTAACCAATATGCTTTTAACTGATTACAATTTTATTCAAAAAATCCAAGGCATGGGTATATTCTATATGTTTGGTAAGAACGTGCCTAAGAAATACAAAGTAGGACCAAATCGCGGCATCACAATGCAAGTTGAAGACGGTGACCCGACACCTCAAATCGGCTTTGCAAGCGCCAATCCAAATCTCACAGAATTGCGAGAAGGAATTGCCGCGCAAATTGCGCTGTTATTATCAACCAATGACCTGGGCATGAACAGCGTTTCAGTTAAGCTTGATGGCTCAAACTTTCAATCTGGCATCCAAGAGCTTATTCAGCACAGTGAGCCGCTTAATGCAATAGAAGACGATCAGCAAATCTTTTTAGACAATGAGCAAGACATTGTGCGCATTGCATCTAAATGGCATAATTACTTTCTTGAAAAGAAGTTGCTGCATAGTGACTTTGCACAGTATGGCAGCATGGATGATTTTGATTACAAGTTATCATTTCCAAAACCTGAACAGTATCAACCTGAAAAGCAGCGACTTGAAACATACAAAATGAAAAAAGACCTGGGCATTGCTGATGAGGTTTTAATTCTTATGGAAGACAAGGGATTGACTGAACAGGAAGCCGAGCAAGAAATTTTAGCAATCCAAGAACGCAAGAACAAAAAAATGGCGAGGGTATTAATCAATGGCAATCGAGAAAGAGAGAGTGACGAAGGAATTGGACCTGACCAGGAAGCTGAACAAGATCAAGAACAAGAATCTTAGAAAAGAAGCAGCTAACGAGGTCGGTCAATTTTTAGTCGATTACATTCTTGATAAAGTTGGTCAAGCCGAGTCACCTGTTCAAAAAGGTATTTACAATCCTGATTTAACTAAAAAGTACAAAAAAATTAAAGGTGATATAAGCGGTAATTCAAAAGCTAATATGGAGCTGTTTGGTGATATGCTTGATGCGTTAAAGTACACAGCAAAAGACGGCATCATTGAGGTCGGTATTTTTGATAAAGATCAAGCTAAAAAAGCTTATGGGCATAACACAGGGTTTAGTGGTCACCCCAACAGCGAGATGCGCGGCAACAAGTACAAGCGCCAATTTATCCCTAGCAAATCAAAGAATTTTAACAAAGAAGCTCGCGAAGAAATCAACAGGATCATAGACGATTATGCCAGCGAAGTTCAAAAAGAAATTTAAAAGCGAAATCCTTAAGGGAAAGGCTAAAAACGTCACTGGCGAGATGAAAAAAGAATTTGCTATTCGCGTTAAAATGTTTATTAAGTCTATGGTCCTTGATGCAATCCAAAAAGGCATTTCGCCCGTTAACATGAAAAGTGCTTATCCTAAAAACACTGGCGGCAAGTCTCGCTATATACAATATTCTGACAGCTATAAGAAAAAGATTAAGCGAGGCGGTCAAGATATGATGGGCAAGCGTCAGCGACCTATCAACTTAAAGCTTACTGGTAAAATGCTTAACAGCTTAAAAGCCAAAATAACAAAAAACGAAAAGGTGACTGTTTGGTTTACTGATGAAAAGGCTAAGTATCACGACAAAGAGGGGGCAGGCAAAAGCAAGGTTCTTAGGAGATTACT
Organism: uncultured Candidatus Melainabacteria bacterium; assembly: GCA_937927525.1. Taxonomy (GTDB): domain Bacteria; phylum Cyanobacteriota; class Vampirovibrionia; order LMEP-6097; family LMEP-6097; genus DT-14. Next base: position 6,568 of record CALBDR010000377.1, on the reverse strand, counting down.
GCCTCGTGGTGTTGAAGAGTTTAACAGAGCAATACAACGAAAAATAATTGATGCGGCTGGCGAGGCTGTAAAAGACTTGCTTTAGTTGCTATGTGTAAATAGAATTACATAAAAACATTTAATCACCGCATGGTATGTGGTGCGCGTCGTACGCAAGGAGTAGCTTATGTCAGAAGAAAACATTCAAGAACAACCACAGGTAACGGAAGAAAACGTTGGTAACGTTGATCCACAGGCTTATCAACAAGTAAGTGACGATATGCATAAGTATAAGCGTCAATACAAAGAAACGGCTGATCGTGTGAAAGAGCTTGAAGAAAAACTTAAGGCGATTGATGTTGCAAAACTTGAAGAATCAGAAGAGCACCAAAAACTAGCAGAGCATTACCGAACAGAGGCTGAGACTTTTAAAGAAAAGTACAATCAAACTGTTCAGTCGGTTATTACCGACAAAAAGATTTCTGCTGTTCAACGTGAACTTTCAAAGCATCAAGTTAAAGACGGTTATGTTGACCTTATCACTCAAATGATTGGAGATGACGTTATTGTTGAAGCAACAAGCACAGGCAGGCATAATGTATTAGGAGCAGATAAATTTGTTGAGTCGATTAAAGAAACTTATCCCGATATGTTTATCGACCCAAAAGCACCTAATATTAATAATGCAACTGGTGATTATAGACAAGCTGCTCAATTAACTGGAAAACAATTGGCTGAGCTAAAGCGAAAGGATTACGGAGCATATCTCGAAGCCATGAAAAAAAGAATGAAACAGAGCTAATACTTTTAAAGGAGTAAAAAATGGCCGATCAATTAATGCTGTCCACAGGTGAGCTTTCTGCGCTTATTCCTGAGAAATGGTCACAAACTTATTACGATGTGTTGCTTGCAAAGCTTCCATTTAATGATTCAATCGCGTCAGATTACCAAGGCGAAATTAATGAACTTGGTGACACGGTTAACGTTCAAACAATTCCTGAATTTGCAATCGGTAACGAACTTGCAGAAGGTGCTTCAAACGATGCTGAGTCACTAACTGTTACGACTCAACAACTTGTTGCGAATCGTCGAATTGTTAAAGACTTTATTGTAACCAAAAAGTCACTTCTTCAATCAATTCCTTTCGTTGATAAACTTGAAGAACACGCAGCTTATGCAATTATGAAGAAAGTTCACTCAATTATCGTTTCAACAATTTCGCCAAGTGCTTCTGCACCAGATCATCAAATTGCGTTTGACACAGGTACTACACTTGCGCTGGCTGATATTCTTGAAGCAAAAGAATTACTTGATAACCAAGACGTTCCAGAAGAAATGAGAAAAGGCGTTACTGCGGTTCCACAAGCAAACGATCTTTTTAACATCACTGGTTTTACTTCTCGTGATTTTATTCCTGCTGGATCACCATTAACAGAAGGTGCAATCAACACTCCTGTTCTTGGTTTTGAAATGAAGCACACTTCATTGCTAACTAATACAGCTTACTTCTTTCATCCATCATTTATGCAAATGGCAATGCAACAAGAGCTTGACGTTCAAATTTATGACCTTGGTTCAGAAGGGAAAAGAGCTCAACGTGTTAACAGTGATATTCTTTTTGCTATCAAGCAGTTTGATGATGAAAGAGTCGTGCAGATTAGTTAATTAATTTTTAAAGGAGATAAAAATGGCTTTTGCTAAAGGTGACGTACATTACGCAGAGTACGTTTGGGATTTTGCTGAGGACGGTGGAGCTGTAAGCACCATTGATCTATCAGCTAAAGATGGTTATGAAGCACTACCAGAAGGTGCTTTGGTATATGACGTTTACGCTGTTGTTGAGACAGAAGTTGATAGTGCTGCTGACGGTGCTTCAGTTTCTATTGGTACAGCGACTGACGTTGATGGTTTTTATGCTGCAACAGGTGAAGCATCACTAGGCGCTAACACTGTGCTTAGAGCAGGAGAAACTGCAGCGGCATTATTGTGGGACGACACAAATGACCATTTAACGCTTTATAGACCTGGTTCGACAGCAAATAACCAAAAGGTTGTTGTTGCAATTTCAGGCGAAGCAGCTACTGCTGGTAAGATCAGAGTAATTGTTTGCTTTTACCACCCAAGAGAAAACCCTTAAATAGGTAAATAGGGGCGGCTTCGGTCGCCCTTTTTTAAGGGCATAATATTATTTGGGTGGCATCATGATTGGCATAAATGAAAAATTATCAATTCTATATTACGACGGTGTTTCAACGTACACTGATTATTCGCTTGATCTTTTTGATTATGCCAGTGATTCTGTCTCGTTAACGCTTGCAAATACTGAGTCAATTTACATTGGCTTTAGAAAGCCTATCAATACATTTTACGTGCAAATGGATACCTATAGCACAACAGATACATCATTATCGGTAAAATACTACAATGGCTCATCTTTTGTTGCTGTTACTGGACTGCATGACGAAACAAGAGCATTTCAAAAAAGCGGCTTTGTTATATTCGACAGAAACTTAGCAAGCGAAGCAAAAACAACTATTAATAACACTGAATTATATTGGTATGAACTGTCAGTTGCAGCGGATACAAGCGCATCAGTTTTTAGAGGCATTAACATTGTTTATTCAAGTGATGCTGATTTAAAAACAGAGGTCTTTGAAATATCTGATTATTTTCCTAATGGAGAAAACAGCTTTATTTTAAGCCACGCAGCAGCAAGAAACGAGATTATACAAAAACTACGAACAGACGGACGATATAAATTAGACTTTTCCACAGGAGTTGCTAAGGACATCACAGCTTTTGACTTGCTTGATGTTTCTCAGGTCCGTGTTGCGTCAACATATCTTGTCTTATCAAAAATTTATTCAAACTTATCTGACGAAACTGACGATGTTTATAGTCAAAAATCTGACAGGTACAAATCAATGTATAATGCAGCAATGCAACACTTCTTTTTGTGGTTAGACACTGACGACGATGGCACACTTGATATTGAAGAAAGAACACAAGACGTTAGCGGAGTAATTCAAAGACGATGAGTAGCGCACAAAAACAGATATTAGCAGGGATTGAAACGCGCATACAAAGCGTGCTTGGCTCAAGCTGGAGTCGAATGCCTTACAGTTATGAGCTAGAAAAGAATGATTTTCGCACAATTAAGAAAAGCTATGGCGTAGGTGCTGATTCAGGTTCTACGTCAGAAGGCACGGTAAATGCTGTGACAATGGATCAAGATTTCTTTGTTGTTCTCGCCACTAACGCACCTAACAGAAAAGATGACAGCGCTGAGCGCGAGGCGCTAGATGAAATTTATGACAACTTAGAATTGTTGTATCGCGACTTTTTTATAAGTAAACTTAACGTAAGCAGTATTGTTTTAGTTGTTTCTGCATTTGATTTGGACGCTCCAGAGAGACCTGCTGACAACGTCATATCTGTTCGTGCAAACTTTACAGTGAAGCACAGAAAAAGCACAACATAACACGGAGGTATAACTTGGGAATTGGTATTGTAAAGAATGAATCGACGCTGGCACTCGTGCCCGAAGCGACTGAGGGGACTTATGACGCTGTAAGCGCAGGAAATGGTTCAGAATATATTGAAGTTTTAGCGGACGGGGCTGAGCTGAATTTGACAAGAGAATTGCTAGAGCGCGACCTACTTACAGATACCGTCGAGAAAGAAGCCGTTAGAACTTCGATTGCAAACGTCGAGGGCTCTATTCCAGTTGAATTAAAAACTTCAAGCACAGAAGGCGATGCTCCACAATCGCTTGACGTTCTTTTAAGATCACTTTTAGGTGGCAAGCGTCAAATTACAAGTGACCAAACGTCAGATGACACAACACACACTTCAACGGTTATTTACTTTTCTGACACGTCAGCATTTGCTGTTGGGGATTGCGTCTTAATTAAAGAAAGCAATGCATACGAAGTAAGACCAATTGCATCTATTCAAACAAACACTTCAATAACACTAGCATTTGCTCTTGATAACGGAGCCCCTAGCAACAGTGTTGTTGTTTCTCAGGTCACAACTTATTATCACGACACGGCTAACTCAATTTCATTTTCAGCCGAGCACAACCTAGGATCACAAGCAATTCAACAGCAAGTTAACGGGCTTCGATGTAATAGCGGCTCAATCGAAAATTGGTCAGTTGGTCAAATTCCAACAATGACCTTTGGTGTTCAAGGCTTAGGGCTTGCTCGAGTTGACGCTGACGCAAGTGAAACTCCTGCATTTAGCGATGCACTGCCACCAGTGGCATTGTCTGCTTGTATGTGGGTTGACGGTAACAAGCTATCCTATACTGAATTTGGAATGAGCGTTGAAAACACTGTTTCATACATTCAAGACGCTTGTGACGCAGACGGAAGAATTGCATCAAGAATCACCGATCAAACGGTTAGTGTAAACGTAAACCCATATATGGACGACTCGGATCTTTCAAAAACATGGGATAAGTTTAACGATAACGACGATGTTTCATTTTTTATTTACGCCTATAACCCATCAAGCACTTCTGGGGAATTCGCTAATGCCGTTGCGATTTGGATTCCACAAGCTAAAATTACGGCTTCGCCCGTAGCTGATAACGATGGCATCATTGCAGAAAACTTGGAAATTAGAGCTCACCGTTCAAGCGGCAACGACTCTGTTTTTATGTCGTTTATTTAATAGTCAAAAGGAAGGACAACCTTGAAAATTTTAACTTTAAAAGATCGAATTAAGATTACTATTGACGGCGTCGAGTTTTACGTTTCGCCGTTATCTCGCGAGGCAAAGCGCGAACTAGCTGGGTGCAGATTTGTTGAAGCTGGCGAAGAAAAAATGGATCTATATCAAGCTAACTCTGTGCTTTTAAAATACGGGCTAAAAGACGTTAAGGGTTTAACTGATTATGAAGACAATCCGTATGAGCTTGAATTTGACGGCGATGCTTTAAAAGATGATTGCATTAGCGACATTCTTAACATTCCATTTAAGGACAAACTTTTAGCAGCATCATGGTCAGTTTCAAACGGCTCACACGAAGACTTTAACCTTGATGGGGTAGCCTTGGAAGTGGTTCAGAAAAAGAAACCAGAGTCATAGGTGCAATGTGTAGCCCTATAGCTACGCGCGTTTGCAGTGTCATTGATTCGATTTCTAGGCTAAGCGAAACAGAAATAATTATGATTATGACAAATGTAATGATTGCCTACAATTCAGAATATCAATGCAACAAATGCTTAAAGCGATATATGGGTGACAACAAAAAACAAGCCGAACATCAAAGACTAAAAGGTTGTGATGGCGAGCGCGATTTTCTTGTTGCTAAACACAAAAAAGCAAATAAATTTAATTTTTTACCAAATTTAATTTTTACTAAATGCCCTGCAAATTGGAATAACGGAGCATTTCAATCACTCTTGTCTCTCTATAACGAATATAAAAACGGAGTTAATTACTTTGGTTCGTCGCCAGCGGACACTCCTGCGAAATACTTTGAAGCGATGAACTTAATTGATACACTTGTTAATAACGAAATTGAAGTGAAGCAAGATATGGCGAAAAAGCTCAACAAGTTAAGGACCAAACCGCGTGGCAAGTAAAAATGAAGTAAGCGTTGATATTAGCCTAGAAGAAAAGGCAGCACTAAAAGCGCTAACAGCACTTACTAAAGAGTTCAAATCAACAGAGCAAGGCGCGACTAAGTCTATCGGTAAAATTGATATTGCTGTTGGAACTTTAGCAGGAAACCTAGCAGCAAACTTAGCTGGAAAAGCAATTTCATCGGTTGTTAGTGGCTTTCGATCAATGATTAACATAGGTCGTGAAAGCATTGCAGCATCAGCAAGACAAGAGGACGCTGTTAATGCGCTAAATGCCGCGCTAAGACAAAACGGAAACTTTAGCGAGCAAGCCAGTCAAGACTTACAAAGCTTTGCTAGCCAGCTTCAACAGATAACCAGGTTTGGTGACGAGGCGACACTTGAACAATTAGCATTCGCGCAATCAATGGGCGCAACGGTTAATCAATCAAAAGCAATCGTTTCGGCAGCAGCGGATATGTCAGAAGCGCTAGGAATGGATTTTAACAGCGCGGTTAGAAACATAACTAAAACCTTGGGTGGATTAAAAGGCGAGCTAGGAGAGTCAATTCCCGAGCTTGGAGCATTAACAAAAGAACAGTTAATGGCTGGCGATGCGATTGATCTAGTTGCTGAAAAATTTAGAGGTCAAGCAGCCGCAGCAACTCAAACATTTTCAGGTGCATTGCAACAAACATCAAACATCATAGGCGACACTCAAGAATCATTGGGATCCCTTATAACCACTTCACCGCAAGTAGTGGGCGCAATTAAAGGTGTTGGTGAAATATTCACGTTTGTCGGTAAAGCAATCAACGATAACAAACAATCGATTCAAGATTTTGCATCAAACGCAATAGGAAGCATTCTTATTGGCGGCGTTGAGATGGGTGTTGATGCGTTTATTCTTTTTAATGAAGCAATTACGACAACAAATGAATTTTTTGATTTTTTAACAGACAGGTCAAATGCTGCTGTTCAGGGTATTTTAAGTTTTGCACAAGGCACAATTG
>CALBDR010000376.1 GCA_937927525.1 uncultured Candidatus Melainabacteria bacterium | reverse complement strand
CACCCAGATCTTAAAGCAGACTTTGTTATGGCTAACCCTCCATTCAATATCAAAGACTGGTGGTCAGAATCTCTAGCAGGAGATGTGAGATGGCAATACGGTACTCCTCCTCAGGGTAATGCAAACTTTGGCTGGATGCAACATATGCTTCATCACTTGTCTTCTTCTGGTTCTATGGCTCTTTTACTTGCAAATGGTTCTATGAGTTCTCAAACTAGTAATGAAGGGGAGATTAGAAAGAATTTAATTGAGGCTGACTTAATAGAATGTATGGTTGCTTTACCAGGACAGTTGTTCACTAATACTCAAATTCCAGCTTGTATTTGGTTTTTAACTAAGAATAAGTCAGCGATTAAAGATAGAGCAGATAGAAAAGGAAAAACTTTATTTATTGATGCACGAAATCTAGGTTATATGAAAGATAGAGTGCTTAGAGATTTTACGGATGATGATATTAAGAAAGTAGTCGATACTTACCACCTATGGCAGAAGAGTATAGATAAAGACTATAAAGATGAGCAAGGCTTTTCTTATTCAGCTGACTTAGAAGAGATAAAGAAAAATGATTATATTCTCACTCCAGGTCGTTATGTCGGTTCTGCTGATAAAGAAGAAGATAGTGAGCCTTTTGATGAAAAGATGAAGCGTTTAACTTCACAGTTAAAAGAACAGTTTGCTGAGAGTAATAGATTAGAGGCGGAGATAAAGAAGAATCTGCTTAGTATTGGGTATGAGGTTTAGGCTTTAACGTGAATCACGGAGTAAACTATTAATGGCAGCTATTGCAAAAGACGAAGCATATAAAGTGTTTTGTGATAAATCCCAGAGTAAAAAGTCGGGGAAGTATATAGATCAGGCACATATCATTCTAAAATATATCTTAAAGAATGGTCCTTCTGAGATTAATAGCATTATTGCAGAACTTAAAGAGACAGAATGTGGATTTCCACCTACTCATTTGAATAAAATACCGTCGAGGCTTCTAAAGGATAACGTACTTGTTAAGTGTGGGAAACACAAACCTTTTAAATGGGATATTAATTTAAATACATCTAGCTATTTTATTTCAAACAAAATATCAGGAAAAGCAAAACTCCTTCTAGACAAGTCGAGAGAATCTGCTTTACTAGCGATTGAAATATTCAACAAACCATCATTAACCTTTAAAACAGAGGCATTTATTACATTAATGATTAATGCTTGGACTAAATTACTTTTATCTTATTTAGTATATAAAGGAAAAGATTACCAATATAAGCCCAAAAAAGATAATGTTAAGCTTGGCAACACTTATGATTTATCTAAATCTATTAAAGAAGTTGAGAAGCTAATAAGTTTCGAAAAAGGAGTTAAAGAAAATCTTCAGATTTGTAAAGATTACAGGGATCTAGTTGAACATGATGTCTTTAGATATGATCTGCCATACAATGATCTTGTTGAATTCTTCCAAGCACTTATTCTTAATTATGAGGAATTTATAAGCAATCATTTTGGTGATGAATTTAATATCAATACTTCCCTAGCAATTGCTCTCCAATTAACTAAAGTCAACAATGTACAAAGAGTTCATCTTCACAAACAGTACAAAGAGTTCATTAAAATGGAAGGACTAAATAAAGTTCTCAAACAATTAGATAATATAGATGATGAAACTAGTAATTCTGAAAGATTCAGAGTAAAGTTGGTTCCTAAATCAATTGAAATCTCCAATACGAATAGGTGTGATACGCAAGTTCAATTTGAAAGCTCGGATAAGAATAGTGATCAAATTATCGCTGTTATAAATAAGCCTATTCCGATGGAAGCTTTTGGCGCTGATTATGTCATTCCATCAGTATGCCTGGAAGAAGTAAATAAAAAGCTCAGTGGTTTAAAGCAGGCAAGTCTTGGTAGAACTTGCCACTATCTAACCTGTATAAACAAGGCTTTCATGATTAATGGAAGCGAACAGGATAAAAGAATTACCGTTAAAGATTTATGTAAGCCTGATATTCCACGTGGGGATAGTTCAAGAGTACAACATCGTTATCATAAGAGCAGATATCCAGAATTTATACTTGAAGTTCTTAAAATCATTGAGTATCAATATAAATTTCTTAACACTCTGAAAGAAAGAAATAAATATTCAGATTATAAGGATTTATCAAATCTTTCTAATGATTATAAATCTTGGAGGGAAAAGTAAAAACCATGAAATTAGATTTAAGTTCACTTGACAAAGCAATTAAAGCACTTATTCGTGCTCTCGATGAGTATGAAAAGAACCCTAATGAATTTGTTAAAGACTCATGTATTCAAAGGTTTGAGTTTACATATGAGCTATCGCATAAGTTTATCAAAAGATATTTAGAACTTACCGAAGCGAACCCAGAAGAAATTGAAGAGATGACTTTTCAACAACTTATCAGAAGAGCTACTGAAAGAGGGCTACTACTCAATGACTGGGAAAGCTGGAAAGATTATAGGAAAAATAGGGGGAAGACAAGCTATAGCTACGATGAAGAAACTGCTGATGAAGTATTTGAAGATATACCGAGTTTTCTAAAAGAAGCAGAGTTTTTATATAAACAGTTAGAGGAAAGGGATGCTAACAACTAAGCCAATAGATCTAAGACCAGATCATGCTGAAATCATTCATCAAATTCTTAAAGATAATCTAGAAGAGGGTACTTATGTATTTGCTTTTGGCTCAAGAGCCAACTGGACAGCTAAGCAAAG
>CALBDR010000375.1 GCA_937927525.1 uncultured Candidatus Melainabacteria bacterium | reverse complement strand
TAAAGTTTAAGTGGCTACTGCCTGAGAGAGAATACTAATAACCTGATGTTAATTATAATGCGATACTGTGGAATATATAACATACAAGCTATAAAAAAGTTTCAAATTATACCTTATATGTTATAGTTAACTTTATAAATTCAAAAAAGAGATAAATTTATGCCGTATGGAAAACGATTACAAAAATTTTGGGATGGCTTACCTGAAGATCAGAAAGAAGAAATAAAACGTGAATCTGAGGCTTTAAAAACTGAATATAATTCACTTCAAGAAATTCGAAAGGAGCTTGAATTATCTCAACAAGATGTTGCTGATTCAATGGGAGTTAAGCAAGAAAGTATTTCTAAGCTTGAAAATCGTGATGATATAAAGATTTCGACATTAAAAGAGTATCTAGGTGCGATGGGGGCAAAGATGAAGATTGTCGTTGAATTTAATGATAAAGAAATTCAATTAAATTCCTTCACTCAGACTGATGAAAAACTTGAGTTGATTTAAAAGTATTGTCATATTAACTATGTGGAGTATCGATATATGCGAAGAATTAGAGACTGAGCTTGAAGATTTTTCTGAGGTAATCATAAAAAAGCTTTTTGCACGTATTGATTTACTCGTGATTCATGGACCTCATTTGTCTCGTCCTTATAGTGATACTCTAGAGGAATCGAAGCTTAATAATTTAAAAGAACTTAGATTCAATGCTGATGGTGGTGTCTGGCGTTTTGCATACGCGTTTGATCCAAAACGTAAAGGTATAGTATTAATCGGTGCAGATAAATCTGGCAAAAATCAAAAACAATTCTATAAAACATTAATCAAAAAAGCAGAAGAGAGATATGAAAAGTATCTAGCGACTTATTAGGTCAGAGCAGCTCTTAATCGATTGATCTATTGGTTCAAGTCCAACTGGGACCACCTATCACAAAGCCCTGATCGAAAGATTGGGTCTTTTTTGTTTTTATGAGACTGTATCACTTAATTATTTATAGAATTTTTCATAAAATAATCAGCAAGATCATTTTCATTGATTTCTTTTTCAATAAATTTCAATACCAAGTTTGCTAGGTCTTCAGGATTTTTCTCCTCAATGCTAAAGCCGTTAATTTCAAGGAAGACTAGGCTAGCAGCCAAAGCTGTTCGCTTATTAGCATCAATAAATGGGTGATTAAGACTTATATATTTGATGTAATAACTTGCCACTTTAAATATACAAGTCTCGTAGTTATTTTCAACGATTAGCTTAATGTTTTCAATTGCAGATTGAAGGAGTCCAATATCTCTAATTCTAGGGTCATGACTTACTAAGGAAATCTCAGCTTGATGAATATAAAGAACTTCTTCTAAGCTTAGAAGATACATTTTACTCGCCTAATTTATCTAAAGATTTACGGTGTTTATGTGCGACTTTTTCATAAACCGACTCAACTTTAACCGGCTTTAGAAGCAAACCATCAGCTGTGATTTCAAATTCTACAGCAGCTGAATCATGGTCAAGATTTAGCATTTCTAAAATAGGCTTATCTATAACGATACCTTTACTTGTTCCTACTTTTTGTATTTGCTTGATCTTAGCCATACTCTTATTATATACTTATTAAATTATAATTTAGTTAATATTATATACCAATGTCAAGCCGCTCATAATACAAAAATCAATTTTATTAAATCTAGCTTGGGAGTCACTAGAAAAACGGCTAGTAAGTATCTTCAAGACTTAGTTGATTCTGGGTAACTCAAATTAGAAAAAAATAAGTAATTCAAATTTTATGTTAATGAAAGATTATTTAATATCTTTCAATGGGTAACAAAATTAAAAATAATTCTGATCTATGGATTTTTTAGTTTATACGTTTAGAACTTTTCAAATCTGGGCATAATATGCTTATCGAAACAAAATAAATTTTTCAAATTGATCCAAGAAATTGGGTCTTTTTTGTTTTTTGTATGATAATTTGAACTTCATACAAGTCCACAATACCGAAGTAATTGAAATACAAGTAAATAATCGAAAATATTACCGACATTTCAAGAATATCGGTATTCATTACCGGTATAATACAAATAGCGGTAAATAACATTAAACAATGCCGGTATTTTCACTATGAGTTTCAATAAAGATCTTCCATATAATGATTTACCTCTACTTCCACCTTCAGTGAATTTAGAGACTAAGGCGGTACTCAAGAAACTAATCAAAGCTAGAGAAGCATTAGGTAGACTTGATGTTGCAAACAAAAGATTACCTAATGAACTGGTTCTAATTAATTCACTAACTATCCAAGAAGCAAAGCTTAGCTCTGAGATAGAAAACATAGTAACTACAAATGATGAATTATATGCAGCCCTTGCTTCCAATGAAGCTAAATTAGATCCATTGAAAAAAGAAGTCTTAAACTATCCTTTAGCTATATGGAAAGGCGTCGAATTTATAAAAGAAAATGACTTTATTAGTACACGAATGATTACCGAGATCGTCAAAACTATTAAAGAGCAAGATTCGGGTATCAGAAAGATTCCTGGAACGAAAATCAAAAACACTTTTACTGGTGAAACTATCTATACCCCTCCTGAAAATGAAACTATTATCAATGATAAATTACAAAACTTAGAGAAATATATTAACAATAATGAAGAAGATATTGATCCTTTGGTGAAAATGGCTGTAATGCATTATCAATTTGAAGCTATTCATCCATTTCATGATGGTAATGGTAGAACTGGAAGGATTCTAAATATCTTATTTCTCATGCTGAATCATCTATTAGATAGACCGATACTATTTCTTAGTAAATATATTATTGAGCATAAAGCTGAGTATTATGAAAGATTAAAAGGTGTTACTGAGAGTGATGAGTGGGAGGCTTGGGTTCTATTTATGCTTGATGCGGTTGAATTAACTTCTAGGTATACAATAGAGAAAATAAACTCAATCTGTGATGCGATCAAAGCAACTAAAAACACTATCAAATCTGAAGCCGAATCCATTTACTCGAGAGATTTAGTCGACGTTTTATTTAGGCTACCATACTGCAAGATTAAGTTTCTTGTGGATGCCAATATCGCAAAGGAAAAGACTGCAAGTAAGTATTTAAAAGATCTTGAAGCTATAGGTTTACTAGAAAAGGTTAAAATTGGAAGAGAGAATCTATATATTAATAAGAAGTTCTTTGAAATATTACGTGCTTAATTAAATAAGTCAACAAGCTGTTGACCTAATGATTTAAATAGATGAAATTAAAACGCATTGGTAGCGACACTAACGACAGCTAACCTAGCATTAAGGAAATTCGGATAAGCCCACTAGGACTAAGGATACAACCCCTTGGAAGCCGCTCTTAATCGATTGGTCTATTGGTTCAAGTCCAACTGATTAGCATTGCTAAATAATCATATACATTGATAGTATAGTTATGGTTTCATGTAGGCGCTGTGGCATTAGAGATAAAGTAAAGTCAGGGAAAATGGTAAGCAAAGATATAAATGTAAGGCTTGCAATTATCATTACGCAAAAAAGATGATCGAGAGAAATACAGTTTTAAAGATAAACTGATGGCTTTAAATCTTTACAAGAGAGGTATTAGCCTAAGAAGTATTGCAGAGATAATCCGCACTAATAATGTAACAATTCTGTATTGGCTTAAGAACTTTGGCGAATCTTTAAAGGAACATATTTTAAGCTTAGACTTTAATATTTTAGGAAATGAAATTATTGAAATAGATGAAATGTGGCATTATTGTCAAAAAAACAAAGAGAACTTTGGATTTGGCTTGCTTATTCAAGAACAAGAAGAAAAATTATT
>CALBDR010000374.1 GCA_937927525.1 uncultured Candidatus Melainabacteria bacterium | reverse complement strand
TCAACTTTAACTATACCGTTCATTTCGATACTTTCGAAGAAGCGTTAGCATATGGATTGAAATCTGGCTTTCAGTTCACGATTATCGAGGATAATGAGTGATGAAAGTAGTTATTGGTCCATATCCAGATGATGGTAGTGAACGCACTGTCTATGTTTCTATCGAGGATTTTGATACATGGAGTATGGACTATGATCTCGCTCTTATCATTCTTCCAATGCTTAAGCAGCTCAAAGAGACTAAGCACGGTTCTCCTCATGTCGATATAGAAGATGTACCTCCTGAATACCAATTAAACGGCACAGCGAGCAATGAGTCAGCTCAATACGATCTCTTTCCATCAGATGAACATGATAACATGGTATGGGATGCTATGCATGCGCGATGGGATTGGGTATTAGATGAAATGATCTTTGCGTTTGAATGCTTAGCGGGAGAACACCAGGTTTGGGAAGACCAGTTCTGGACTGGCGAGTCTGACATTTACTGGAAAGAGCTATTAAACGGTTTATCTGAAATGAAATACGGTCCTAATCATACCCGTGTATGGGATAAAGAAGGTTATACTAGGTGGGCAAACCGTATGGATAATGGATTCAGATTGTTCGGAAAATATTATAGAGGGTTATGGGATTAATATGGCAGATAAAAAGTTTCTCGAAGGATTGTCTGATTTTAGCGAAGAATTCGAAAATGCTCGCAAGATTTACGAGCATAATAATGACACTTGGTGGAACGGACTAACCGAACAAGAACGTGAAGATGCGTTCTATGCTGTTGTTAAGCGTATCCACAAAGCAGAATTGCAGGACCGAGGCTCTTATCGTTGGGCACTGTATGATGTGTTTGGTTTTGATCCAGGTATGTACGTGCGTGGCATGGACTGTGGCTATATGGATATTCACAATGCTATCTTCGATGGTGAGGACCTGCAGGCTATGAAAGGTGTCACACGCTTTGAAGTAATTGACAATGCCAAACGATCATATACCAAGTATCTAAAGGACGATGAAAGAGTCAAGTATAGTTTACAAGATGATGATCGCACACTTAAAGTGTTTATCGATAGTGAGTCATGGAAAAGCGAGCTATGAACCAGACGATTACTTGGAAGTACGAACACGTCGACGAGAAAATCACGTTCGAGTTTGATATGGATGGTGTAAGTCATAAAGAAATGTTTATGAAATGGGTTGACTTCATGAACGCTATCGGTTATACTTTAGATAAGGTTGAAATGGAAGCAATGTGGAACGGAGAGTGAGTGATGAAAAATCGTTATGGTGATGAGTATCATTGGGAAAAACTCAATGACAACGAATACAAGTTCGTAATGGAAGGTACTTCAATGGACCACTGTCGCCTTGGTGGTAAACCATATCAAGAAGGCATTGATCTCAATGATCTCGGTATGTTCGATCCCAGCGGCGGCCCGTATGTTGGGATTGGTTCTAAGATTTACTCTGATGAGATTCTCGATGGTAAGAAAGATGATGAACCTTTGATTGTGGAACGCATTCGTAGCACTAATGAAGGTTACATTGTAGAGGTCCAGTGATGGACAATATGGAAGATAATATTAATAAGAAAAGAGAAAAGCTAATAGGTATATGTAAGGTACATTGGAAAGAGATCTTTGCATTATCATTTGTACTACACTTTGCATTTGATTGGTTTATCTTCTTAGCAGGATATATTATAGGCAAGTTCTATTGAACCTATTGGTATATCTTTTCATTAGGACAATCCATATGGAATATCCGTCCCTCCCCAAGCCGCACTGAGAATCACTATGTCAGACCTTCTCTCTGCACGTCTCTCGCACGTTTCTGTGCACCCTGAAGGATCGTATTAGGGGCCTCTATCGTAAGATTCTGTCTGTTGGTCTCCTGGGCATCCATAGAAAAAAACAATGGAAATAGTTCTCTAATGAAAACAATAGGTTAGCGGTGTGTCTCGGTAACTGGTTGAATTCATTGGGGTTAAAGTTGTTGATCTTTTCTGCTGGAGACACCATAATACCACCATCAGATAAGGAGATACAGATGAGCAAGCAAGAATTGATACAGCGGATCCGCGATATCGAAGAATTCTTAAATGATGAGTCGGTCGAGCCTCGCGGTCTCGAGTATGAAACGGCCCTGCAAGAGTTTGACGAGCTCTGGGAAGAGCTTGCAAAAATGGAGAACCAACAATGAAAGCACACGTTTACTTCGTATCCAGCCTAGGCACCGCCAAGCGCGTTGCTGAGGTCGATGTTCCTGATAGCATGGATATCCATGAAGGTCTCGAGTTCGTTTATCACCGACTCCAGAACGTCAACGGTTCCTGGTCGATGGGTCCTAACTTCGAAGAGTGCCCCCGTCGTAACGGTGAGCCGAACCACGACTTCTGGAAAGAAGTGAAGTTCGTAGGTAAGTTTCCCCAGCATTGCGACGGCTCGATTCTAGGTGAGCGTTCCATGATGAAGGGCGATCTGGTCCATCTGGTTGGTGAGCGTATCAACAAGACGTTCAAGGTGGCCATGTTCGGGTTTGAAGCATACAAGGAGGCAGTGTAATGATTGTTTACGTAGCGATGGTAGGTGCACACGAAGGTCGAGAAATGCCGATTGGGGTGTTCGAGTCGGTAGATCTAGCGATGGAAGGCCTCGTTCAATACGCTCAGCGTAACGAGTGCTACTTCGCGATGAACGACTACTACGAAGTGTACCCCTACAAGCTAGGTGAAGCACTAGATGTTCGCTCTTCGAATCAAGAGCCTATTGACTCCGGTGAGTTCTCTGAACTGCTAGAAGAGGAGGATGCGTAATGAGCAACTATCCGAACATGTCGTACTGCATGTGCGAGAACACTTTGCACGCACTGCAGCAGGTACTAGAGGCAATGCAAGAAGATCCGGCATTTATGGAAGATATGAGCCGAGATGAGCGATATGCCTTTGAGGAGCTGTTCCGTGCTTGCGAAGACTTCGTACAGCATGCAGAGGACCTGGTTGAGGAGAATGCATAATGAAACATCGTGATCGCATTATGGGTGCTATTGGTACGCTTCTAGATAACACGGAAGACTTGTTGTGCCAGATCGAGCGTCATGAGAAGCACTACAAGAAGTTTAATATGGATAAAAAGACCGAGGACGATGAGATTGACCAGGCGTTTATGGAAGGCCTCGAGCATATCCGTCCTGAAATCGTTAAGTTCTATCGTTATTGGGAGGAGCGTTACTAATGTATGACATGCGACA
>CALBDR010000373.1 GCA_937927525.1 uncultured Candidatus Melainabacteria bacterium | reverse complement strand
CTGATAGATTATAAACAGGTCTAATCACATACGTACCTGTTTCTGGTATAGTTATACCAGCAGGACCGCATTTATATCCTAGCTTTTCAGCTACGTATAATTTATTAAACCATTTTCTATGATGTGGATATTGTATATAAGCGTCTTTATCTTCCATTAGTGTAGCTTGTCTTTATTAGGTCTGAACTTTATAACATTCTCTTCTAATTCATCATCCATAGCATCTTCAATTTTTACTTTTAACTGCTCAACATAATCATCAATTTTTTTCGAAATTTCTTCTTCTGAGAGACTAGCACTTGTCACACATTCATAAAAGTATTTTAAGATCTTTCCAGTAGGATTAGCTTCAGATATAATATGATTAGAGTTTAACGTCATAAACACTTCATCACCTTCTTGCATTGTCATCCAAGGTTTAAGATTATAATAACGAATGCCTTGCCTATCATCATCTACAATGTTTAATTTTACTGCTCTACGAATAACTAAATCAACATTCTCTTCATCAGCCCATTCAATAACTTCACAGATAATCTCTTCTCCGTTAGTAAGTTTAAATTGTTTAACGTTGCTAATATCAGTCATCCATATCGACCTTTATAATTTTATAATTGAACTGCTCTTTTTGATAAATCTTAACTCTCTCAGCAGAATGCATTAATGTATAATTATTTCTTTTTCCTGAGTGCAAATCGTCTGCCACGTCAAAGAGCTTCGTAATCCTACCATCGTCTGATTTTCTAAGTCCGCGTCCAATTGACTGTAAGACTTTAATTTGAGACTTAGATGGTGAAGCAAAGATAATATTATGAAGATTACGAATATTAATACCAGTACTAAAAGTTCCCAACGAAGCCACAATGATTCCATTTTTCTGCTTTTCTATAATCCGTCGAATAGCTTCTCTATCACTTGTATCAACTTCACCGCTTACAAAGAATACTTTTCTGCCTTCCTCTACTTTATTATTTATCATCTCGTAGAGAGGTTTTCCATGAGCATCCACACGCTGAAATAAGACGAGAGTGTTGCCATCATTAGATAAAGCCAAATTGCGAATAAACTTATTCCGATTATCATTCGAAACAATCCAGTCAATTTCTTCTTGGTAAGTTTTTTGTCCAAAATCTTTCCTTACTTGCTCAGGATAATTTAATAACAGTACTTTAATATCTAGAGGGGCGAGAGTATCGTTATCTTGTAAAGCTTTAGTGGTAGTAACTTTATATACAGGACCAAATAAACCTTCTAATACTAGTTGATGAGTTTGAGTACCATCTAATGTACCAGTAAATCCATATCTATATTTAGCTTCAGTAGCTTTGTTCATAATTGATGAGAGAGATTTAGACTTAAATCCGTGACATTCATCCCCTAAAACCATACCAAATTGTTCGAACCATTTCTTAGGTAGTTTGTAGATAGATTGCCATGTACTAATAACAATAGCTTTATCTGTTACTTTATCTTTACCGGAATAGATCTTATGAATACCTTCTGGATTCTGTCCATAATCAACAAAGTCTTGATACATTTGTTCTACTAGAGATGTGGTAGGTACAATAACTAGAACCCTACCTGCTTTAGGATATTTGTATCCATCTGATAAATAATGTAACCAATACTTC
>CALBDR010000372.1 GCA_937927525.1 uncultured Candidatus Melainabacteria bacterium | reverse complement strand
CCTGTACCCCTTACTAATAGAGGGATGTATACTATGCTGTAATAATGTTTTTACTGATTTTAGATATCAATATGAAACTGGGTTCAAATTTCGATCATGATATTACACTATTATTCTGTAATATAGATGACTTTTGTAATGAATATGAAAATGATTTGGGGCAAGAGTTAATAGGTAATATACCTCTCACGAATCAGTTTACCGCTTTTTTAATATGGAATTTATCATTAATTCTCGATCGTAAATCAGGCAATATTTTTGGAAGCTTTTCATGAAAGAATGATCTTATCGTAGTCTTAAATTCTTTTGCCGTTGCGAAAAATACGTTATTTCTCACCTCTTCATTCATTACTTTCCATACTCTCTCAATTGAGTTTAAATTAGGACTATAAGCTGGCAAATAGTGGAGATGAATGTCTAGCTTATAAGCATGTTCCCTTACTTCAAATGCTTTGTTATAACCAGCCTGATCTATAATTAAGTGTATTGCTTTTTTATCAGAATATTTTTCTTTAATTAGGTCTAAAAAGTTAATTATAGATTTTCCAGTAATAGTTTTGTCATATTCCTCAGTAATAACACTCATATCTTTTAGGTTAATAGCACCCATAATATTAATTCTGGTTTTTGATGCAGTAGTAGGAACTTCTTTTTCTTGTCCTTTTCTAATCCAGCCATAAGAGACCTTAGTTTGCATGCTTGGATGAACGCCATCTGCAAACAAAATTGGCTCATCATTATTAAATGCAAAATCTTTCAATTGATCATAGATTTCAACAAACTCTATTTGTTTTTCTATATCAGCTTTTGATGGGGTGCCTTTGGGTGATTTATAAGAAAAATTATGATTTCTAAGCCAGTCTGTCATTCCTGAAACACTATATTCAACACCAAATTCATTTTTGACATAAGCAATAATTTCAATAGCTTTTGTATATAAATTATCTTCTAAATGATTGATTAACTCCTCTGATTGCTTTTCTGTTAAGCGTTCATTCGAGCCTTTATAATTAAAATCTAAATTTTTATTATCTAAATAATCTCTAATATAGCTAGATACAGTATCATTATGAAGACGTAAGGCTTGCCCAATTTTTGTTAATGACCAATTTTCAGATCTTAATAAAACAGATTTTATGCGATCAGCTTTCCGATGATTCTTTTCTTTCAAGTGCAGAATCTCTAGCTCTTTCTTTTCTTCTGGTGATAAATGAATATTCATAGCTTTATAAGTATACAAACTTCTATTAAAATTAATAGCCTACATTCGCGGTAAAATCATTCGCGAGTGGTATATGTTCTTAGTGTTAGTAACTGATAGAGTTACCATTCCTTTAGGATTTGCATTTTATGAACCTGATGAAGATTGGGTGCTTTGGCGAAAAGAGGATAAAAAACTTAAGAAAGCAGGTATAGCTAAGAAAGATAGACCAAAGGAGCCTGAAAAACATAACAAATATAAACGTGAACTTGCTGTTGAATTGGTTAAGAAATTTCAGGAGGATTTTCCTGATTTTAAAGTTAGAAGCATATGTGCTGACTGTTATTTCGGCAATAAGGATTTTAGT
>CALBDR010000371.1 GCA_937927525.1 uncultured Candidatus Melainabacteria bacterium | reverse complement strand
CAATATAAAAAAGCAAGAGCTGCTTTAAATATCGCATTTGATTCAAATGACCCTACATTACACTTTGCATTACCTTCAGGGTCAGAAGAAGTCGATACAGCTTTAACAATGTTTAGAAATACCTTAAGCCAAGATATCCCTAGAATTAAAGAAGGTGAAGAACTCAGATTCCAACCAAACATAAAAGAATCAGAAATCATTGGTCAAAGACTTGAAGAATTAGAAAAACAATACAAATTTGAAGTTGTGTAAATCAACTCCCTGGAGACTTATAATTACTAATCTGCGCCTTCTGAAGTGAAGCAGAATAATCTATAGACACAGTCTTATACTGAGTATAAGTATCTAAAGCTGCGACACCACCTTCACGTGAACCGTTCCCAGTTTGTTTCCAACCCCCAAAGAAACTAGCACCACCACATTCAGCACCGATAGTAGGAGCATTAAAGTATACTAAACCAGACTCAAACATCTTAAGAGCTTTCATACCTAAATTCATATTTTCAGTAAAAATCGAATTAGAAAGACCATACTTAACATCATTAGAAATAGCCATTGCTTCTTCTAATAGTTTCTCAGGTTCTTTATCCTCAAGCTCGATCACAGAAAGCACTGGACCGAAAACTTCCGTCTTAGCAATTTTCATAGTAGGTTTAATTTTAAGTATAGTAGGTTCATAGAAGTAACCTTGATGACTACCATCATCTAAGATCTTTCCACCACAAACCAGCTCAGCACCTTCAGCTATAGCTTCCTGAACTAAGTTATCAACCTTTCTTAACTGCTTTGCAGTAATAATAGGACAGTATTTATCAGAAGGTCTATTATTAGCTTTATCATATAAAGAATCAATCTCTGTAATAAACTGAGGAAGCAAAGCTGCTGACGTAGACTTACTTAAAATTAAACGACTAGTACTAGTACATCTTTGCCCAGCAGTACCATAGGCACCCCAGATTAATCCTTCTCTAACCAAATCCAGGTTAGCATCAGGCATTACGATAGAACTATTCTTACCACCTAGTTCCAGGGCACATTTTTTAAAACCACTTGCTGCAACTTCTGCAATCTCACGACCTACAGCAGTAGAACCAGTGAAACTCACAATTTTAATTTCATCTCTTTCTAAAAGCTTTTTACCGACAGCACCGTCACCAACAGCTAATTGGGCAACACCATGTGGAAGACCTGCTTCATTTAAAACATCCACGAAAATCTTGCCACTTAAAGGTGCATGTTCAGAAGGTTTAAGGATAAAAGTATTGCCACCAATGAGACATGGGGCTGCTTTCCAGCTAGGAACAGCTGCTGGAAAATTCCATGCAGTAATTAAAAGAGCTGGACCAATAGGTTCACGAGTAGTGTAGATAGTTTTATTAGGCATTTCAGAATTGCCGACCATGCCATACAACCTTCTTCCCTCTCCAGCAAAGAATTCTAAAGTATCAATAACTTCTTGAATCTCACCTCTAGCTTCGTCTATCGGCTTACCATTTTCTTTATGAAGTATTTTAGAGTAATGTTCTTTGTGATCAGTGTATAACTGAGCTGCTCGTGCTAAAACTTTAGCTCTCTCTGGAGCCGGAGTCTTAGACCAAACTTTAAAAGCTTGCTGAGATTCATAAATGATCTGATCAATTTCAAAATCTTCTAAGATTTTATGCTCAGAAACTACTTCTGAAATATTACTCGGGTTTTTATTTAGTAAAGTTGTACCTTCAATTATTGCTGACATAATTCTTTTCTACTCCTTCATAGATTACATCTAAGGCTCTTTGCGTGTTTTCTTCAGATATAGTCAAATCAGGAGCTAAACGAATCACAGTACCATATGTTCCGCAGCCTAAAAGTAAAACATTATTTTCAAGAGCGTGTTGTTTCACTTTCTGAGCAAACTCAGCACTCTTGAACTCAAGACCTATCATCAAGCCAAAACCTCTCACTTTCACAGGAGTGTCTTTATAATCCTCAGTAAGTTTCATAGTGTTAGAACCAGGGTACTTAGACTCAAAGAAATTAAAAATCTGATCAGAACGTGCGTGAACATTAGCTTGGATATTATCTCTTTCAATAATTTCAATTAATTTTAAAGATGCTTTACATGCGATAGGATTACCACCCCAGGTGCTTCCATGTGAGCCTGGAGGCATCTTATACATAAGTTCCTTACGTGATGAAAAAGCTCCCAAAGGTACTCCACCTGAAAGACCTTTTGCCATTAATTGGATATCTGGAACTACTCCATAGTGCTCTGAAGCGAACCACTTACCAGTTCTCATAAACCCTGACTGTACCTCATCAAAAGCAAGTAAGATTCCATATTTATCACAAACTTCTCTTAAGTGTTTTAAGTAATTTACATACTCAAATGGAGCAGGAATATAACCACCCTCACCCAGAACCGGTTCTATGAGAATTGCAGCAACTGATTCAGGTGCAACACTAGTAGCAAACATCTTTTCAAGATTCTCATGCATCGACTCTTCGATCGCTTTACGTTCAGAAGCAGTCTTAGCCGCATAAGAATTAGGAAAATCAACTACGTGAACACCAGGTACTAATGGATCATAAAACTTTCTATAAGCAGCCTTAGAAGTAGTAAGTGAAGTAGCTCCTAAAGTTCTACCGTGGAATGAACCTCTGTGAACGATAAAATTATTTCTACCAGGTTGTAGAATTTTAATTAGCTTAATCGCTCCGTCAACAGACTCCGCTCCACTATTACAGAAAAAAGTATTAGAAATATCACCAGGCATCAAAGATGCTAGTTTCTCAGCAAGCTCAATATTAGCTGGATAATGAACAACACAGCTAGTGTGGATACAGTTAGCAGCTTGCTCTGCAACTGCTTGGGCTACCTCTGGGTGAGCATGACCAACTTGATTAACTGCAATCCCGCTAGTCATATCAAGATAAGCAGTATCATCCATATCGTAAATAAATGATCCCGATGCTTTTTTCGCTACTATATCAAAAGCTCTGTTCAAGGCTGGAGAAAGGTGCTCCGCATCAGCTTGTAAATACGCTCGTTTATCCCTCACAATAGTAATTTACCACGATTTTAGCCTTATTTGTCAGATGGGAGCTGAAAATCTCGATAAGAATCTAACACAAATTTCTTTTTATACAGTGTTAATGCTACATAATCACCAAAAATTGTGGTATTGAGATCATAAAATTCAGAAATACCTGACGCGGTCTCATAAAGTAAAGCCACTGAAGACTCAGGTAACACAAATTTTGAGATTAAGAGCACTGTCCCATAATTTGAGAATGAAAAAGCTTTATTTAAATTGGCTTCAACTATGCCATAAACATCCTTTGCTGACATCGAAGCAAAAATAGAAAAAGTCCCGATAAAAACTGTGTAGTCATAGTTTAATTGAGGAAATTTATAATCTAAAAAATCGCCATTGAAATACTCCGCCTCTGGATTCATTAACTTAGCTTGTTTATAAGACTCAGAATTAATCTCAATTCCAGAATAATTCAAATCATCAAGCAAATATTTTTCTCTTAAATATTTATAGAAAAAACCATGTCCAGAACCAATATCTAAAACAGAAAGCTTATTATCTAGTTTTAAATTTTGCAGGAGAATTTTTACAACCTGATCATAGTAATAAGTTGCCATACTATCAGAAGTCCAGCCATCAGCTTGAATTATAAGCCCAAAATCATTAAAGCGTCCGGTGTAAAATTTTTCCTGATCCTTTTTGTATTTATCTTTCAAGTTTTCATTTAACATGGCTAATCTTTCATTCCTGTTACAGTAATTCCACGTATAAGGGTTTTTTGTGTAAAAAAGAAAATAATTAATATCGGTATAACCATAATCACCGCAGCTGACATTAATGTTCCCCAATCAGCACCACCTAAACGAGAAAGATACTGTTGTAAAGCTAGTGACAAAGTATATTTTTCCTCATCTATTAAGAAAATACTTGGTTTAAGCAAGTCATTCCATGAAATCAAAAACTGAAACAAAGCTACCACAGTAATAATAGGTTTTGATAGAGGCATATAAATATCTGCCCAAATTTTAAGCTCACTAGCACCATCAACTCTCGCAGAATCAGCAAGTGCAGATGGAATCGATAAAAAGAATTGCCTAAATAGGAAAATATAATAAGGTAATCCAAAAAAATAAGGCACAATAAGTGGGAGAAAACCACTATATATACCTATCTCCTTAAATAATAAAAACTGAGGCACCAATATACTCATCTCAGGAAGCATCATTGTAGCGATAGTAATCACAAAGAAAAAATCTCTTCCCCACCACTTTAAAACCGCAAAGGCATAAGCAGCTAAAGAAGAAGCTAAAATTACCCCTACAACATTAAAGAAACAAATATATAAAGTATTCTTTATAGCATTAGGGAAATCTATTTTCTGAAAGGCTTTCAAGTAATTACTAAAATCTATTGACTTTGGAAAAATCGATGAGTTTAAATCATAGATTTGACTCTGATCTTTAATACTAGTGAAAAAAATTAATAGGAGTGGGCTAAGTAACACTGTAACGATAGCCACTAAAAGGAGATATAAACTAAGTTTCTTGAAAATCTTAAAACTAGCTTGATTTAACATACCAATCCCCACTAGCTTTCGCAATTAATTTGTTTGACTGGTTTCTGATTTCCCCTTCAACATAAACTATTTTAGAGCCAAGCTTCACAACTTCTGCAGTCGCGGTAAGCTTATCACCATTAAAACCTGGTCTTAAAAAATTAACGTTCATTTGTAAAGTAACGACAACTTCTTCTCTATCTTTGAATGCTGAAGTAACTGCTCCAGAAAGAGCAATATCACAAAGTGCATTAATAACTCCGCCATGTACACTTCCACCTATATTCAAGTGTTTCTCTTCTATATCAAGCTCAGTTTCACACTTACCTTCATCATAATGAGAGAAAATAACTCCTAACATATTCCCAAACTTACTAGGATCACGCACAGACTTCATATATAGATATTGTAACTTGAAAAAAATTAAGTTGTAGCTTCATCAGCTTGATTTAAAGCTTCACCTTCTGCTATCAACTGATTACCTAAACCAATTTTCTCTTCAGAGTTAGCTTGAGCTTCAGGAGCAAGTCCAGAATCTGAGACGCCAATATTGCCACCAGCAACATTTGCAGGTGGTGGTGGAGGTGGAGGTGGAGGTGCTTCTTTTTTTCCTCCAAATAAACCAAAACCACTAAAAAGTTGGTCTGTAAAATTAGCTAAACCATCCGCAACATCTGCCACTAACCCAGTAACAGCTCCAACAATAGGGACTTCACCAAAAGTATCATTAAGAGCATCAGGGACAGCCGATATTATCCCACCAAGAGAACCTTGTTCAACTAATTCCTGTTCACCTTCATTAACTAATTGATTCCCCTCTGCTATAAGCTGGTCTCCTTGTTCGATTTGACCTGCTGTAGCAGCTGCATGAGCTTTTGTATCTTCAATCTGTTGTTGAAAATTTTCAACTTCTGCTCTAACATTATCTTGAACTTCAACATTTCCAGTCTGTCCTATCTTATCTGATGCTTCAGACTTTATTTCACTACTTATATTTCTTACCATTTTGCACTCCTCGCGTTATTGAATTTGTAAAACTGAAAGAATCGGATGAGATTTTTTGATAGATAAACCTGAATTCTTCACTATCTGTGAGAACCTTCTCATATCCTCTGGATTATTCAAGTCATATGGAGACATCTTTAACTCATCAGTAGCATAGTCAATATAGACCTTAGTTAATGGCACAACCATATCATCTTCACCTAAAATCATATACTTTAAGTGATTTAAAATCTTAAAACTTAAAGTTAGCATTTCAAACTCTGCAGAACCATCATCACTGATACAGACAGGCTGAGATGAATCATCTAACTGCAAACGTCCGTGGTAATCAGTGATTACATTACTATCTTCATCCATACAGATAAAAACTTGATAAATATTCTGCTCTTCATCTTGAATAAAGAAATACTCAGCAATGGTCTCGCCAAAGTCGTTGTAAGCTTTAAGGCTTAGAATTTCATTATCGAAAAGCGCTCTTGAAGCTGAGGTGAAAATATTTTCAACTGTTGTTTTTAGAACATCATTAAAATAAGGGTCATTAACATCTAAAATTGCAGACTGGCTTGTTTTAGCATGATTTGCTAATTGCTTCATAATTACTCGTTTAAACTTTGCTATGCTAGATCGAACAAGTTCATCACTAGCGGACTCATAGTCCTCTAATGTGTAATCTACTAAATCGTCAGCATGTTCTAAAATTGCCATCTTCCTTTCCTATTAAATTATATTTCCCCCTTGCTTTTCCCTATAAATTTCAATAAAATACTCATAATTATCTAATCCTCATGCCTATTATGGTGTCCATGTCCTTGATTTTGCACTTCATTTAATCTTTTAATCTCCCTTTGGCTTCCTTGGACATTACCATCGTATCTAACTCCCTATCTAAAATGACCATGCTTATTACCATTACCATTACTACGATTAGCTCTTCCAGTTGAACTAGCATTATTAAAACCACTAGAGCTGTTACTACTAGAAGCAGCACTATTAGTATTGGAATGGTTACCATCTTCTTCGTCATCACCATAGCGATAACCAGTATCGGCATCAGGGAAATACAGGGTCAAAGTATTATCTTTGTCATCAAAGTCAATCTCAAAACCTAAATCATCACCTGCATTTAATAAATTTGCGCTTACACCTTCAGTACCAATAGTATTTGCTCTGTTAGTATTACCCCCGTGAGTGTTAGAAATTACAGTAGCTTCTCCAGCAATATTTCCTTGAATATCATCTATGGCATCACCAAGTCTTTGATTTTGGGCATTTAACTTTGTAATAGATTGACCTGTAGTCTCTTTATGAATGTCAA
>CALBDR010000370.1 GCA_937927525.1 uncultured Candidatus Melainabacteria bacterium | reverse complement strand
GATAATTCTATATTTTATGAGAAATCGCACCAATAAGTAAATCTAGATTAACCTAACTTAAAGCAAGCAATATTCCTAAAATATTTTTAAAGCAAAGCTCTATAGGAAAACTGTTGAACTTAAATTTCAAACATAACCCCAAAGAAAAACTTTCCATAAAACTTGAAATAGACATTAACCCGCCAGCGCACTCAGAATTTGAACTGAAGTATCTTGACTTTCCTACTGACTTTCCAGTATTAGCTCAAGCACTACCAAGCAGTTTTGCAAGTAAACTTCATGCACTTCTATGCAGAAAATTTATAAAAGGAAGAGACTGGTATGATTTCTTGTGGTATCTAAGAAAAAATACGACTATAAACTATAAGCACTTAGCTGCTGCAATGTATCAAAGTGGTCAATGGGAAAATCAAGATCTTAAAATTGATCAAAATTGGATACGGGAAAAGTTAGAGGAAAAAATAAAAGCCCTGGACTGGGATAAGGTTAAAGAAGATGTTAGACCTTTCTTAAATTCCATAGACAGACAATCTCTCAAAATATGGTCAAGTGAATTTTTTATTAGTAAACTAAAGAAACTCACAATATATAACTAACAGGCAAAGCCAGAACCTTCTCACTCAGCAAGATAGGACTTTCCCTTAAACAAATCACCGCCCCATAGCCGATCTCTTTATCTAAATTTTTAAGCACTTCAAAATTTTTCAAAGCATCTTTACTAGGACTAGCTGTTTTTTTAAATTCAATTGGGTATAGTTTATTATCAGCTTCTATAAGTAAATCAATTTCTTTTTTGTCTTTATCTCTATAGAAGAAAAAATTTGTTTTTCTAATATTGTGATAGTAAGATTTTAAGATTTCACTAAAGATATAAGTTTCAAATATAGCTCCAGACATGGCTCCCGCCTCCAAACTTTCAGGTGAAGTCCACGCACAGAGAAAAGCAGCAAGTCCAGTATCTAAAAAGTATAATTTAGGTGTCTTAATAAGTCTTTTAGTTAAATTGGAATGATAAGGCTGTAGTAAATAAACTAAGCCTGAACTTTCCAAGATTGAAAGCCACTGCTTTGCAGTTTTTTGATCGATATCGACATCACGAGCAAGGTCTGCATAGTTAATCAACTGGGCTGTCCTTGCCGCCACTGCTTTTATGAATCGATTAAATTTAAGCTCATCACCAACATTAGCTAAATTTTGCACATCTCTTTCTATGTAGGTTTTTACATATGAATCAAAGAACAAATCTCTAGGAAGCCCTTCCTCAGCTATTAAGCGTGGAAAAGAACCATTGAAAATAGCTTCATAAACTAGTTCTAAATTTGTTCTGTGTCCCCCTAAATCTTCAGTCAAAAAAGAATCAGATGGCAAAAAAGGCTTAGATTTATCAGCATTGAATGTAATTTCAGCCTGAGATAACCCTAAAATATCAATAATTGCAATCCTTCCAGCTAAAGTCTCAGAAACATTTTCCATCAAATGAAATCTTTGTGAACCAGTTAAAAAGAACATCGCTGGTTTCTGAGCTTCATCTACTTTCATCTTAATTACACTAAAAAGTTCTGGAGCGTATTGAATTTCATCTATAATAAGTGGGCATTTATATTTCTGCAAAAACAATTTCGGGTCATTTTGAGCTAAAATTCGTTCGTCTAAATCATCTAGACTAACATAAGAAAACTCTTCTGAATCAAGTTGCTTTAATAAAGTTGTTTTTCCAACCTGTCTAGGACCAGTAATTAATATTACTGGAAAAAATTTTGTAGCCTTAGTTAGAGACTTTCTCAGAGTCCTAGGAATATACATACTATTAATTATACCCTGGTCTCGTCCAATCTGGAATCGACTACCACATTAGACGAAATTTATAATTATATCAACTCCCCTAAAAAACCTACTTTATATAGCCCCAGAGCGAAGATTAAGAAGATTTAAGCCCATTTCTTAACCAGTTCTTAACAAAAAGGATGAATAATAAAGATCCGATGCTTGTAAACACAAGTAACCACCTTAAAGAATCGCACAAACTCTATGGATTGGAGCAATCGAGTTCTGTTTACAAGTTACTAGAATCTTTAAACAGTCCATTTATAAATGAATTCTGGCATCAAAGCACAAGGGTTAATCCTCAAGGATTAAAAAATATTTATAACGCTATCATAGAAAAGAATAAGGACTCTCATAGTCCAATTTCCAACGCAGCATATAGTGCGATAGCTATTTTCGAAGAAGAAATGAATAAACCATTCACAATAAATTCTGAGTTTCAGCGTGATCCGATGAATTGGTTTATGGCAAGTTCAATATCTTTCTTTACTGATCAGTTACAGAAGAAACATGACACCAAAGTAAATAAAAAATATTCTATTCATGCAGGTGCGAATATTGATCCACCAGATAAATCTCTAATGGGCTGTGTTAAGCATAGGAACTGTGCTGAGAAGCTTGCTGTAAAATCGGGTTGTGAGCATGATCATCAAAACATAACAAATTTAAAGTATCTATTCCTTTACAGGAAAGAAAAGCAATTTGGAGTATACGCTCCAGAGAAATTACTACCTTGTAGTGACTGTCAGAGTAAGTATTTCAAACAACTAATTAAGAATAACGGCAAGTTGATTGTATTTTTAAACAATAATATTCCAAGAAACTTTTTTAGAGAAGATACTCCTTTTTATACAAGTTCACTCATAGAAACACTTACAGTAAACCCCTCAGAATCTATTTACTATCGAATATTTACAGCTGAAGAAATACCTTATCTAAAAGTAGAGGGTAGCTTAGGTAGCAGTCACTTATAGACAGAATATATTTAGTTTGATTGCGAAGCTACCGCGAAATACCAATGCACCGATTTTAAACTTCACGGTAATGGTAAAATGTAAATGTGAGCATTCAGAATTATATTAAAAGAGAAGCAGAAGATTCATTAGCTCGATTGTCAAAAGATTTTCCGTGTATAGCGCTTTTAGGAGCAAGACAAGTAGGTAAATCTACTTTGTTACAAAAAATTGCACCAGATGCTAAGTTTTTTGACTTAGAAAGACGGCAGAATTGCAATTTTTGAAATTCCCACACTTAGTTGGAATGAAGCATTAGAAAAACCTAAATCAAAATTTTATGAGTTCCTATTTAACCCAGAGGAGTTTACAAACTTAACTAATAATTATGAAAATGAGGACCTTTTTAAGCTTGCTTTAACTGGGCTTTACCTAGAACCTTTTTTAAAGAGTGGCAACTTAAAAGCTTATGATGTTTGGATAGAATCATATTTTGAGACCTATATCGAAAGAGATATCAGATCACTGTTTCCAGAATTAAAATTAGACGCATACCGAAGATTCATAAAAATGCTGGCCTTTAGTTCAGGTGAGTTAATTAATGCATCAAATTTCGCACGATCATTAGATGTATCCCAGCCTACAGTAAAAAGGTATATGGAAATGGCAGAAGGAACATTCTTATGGCGAAAATTACTATGCCATACAGAAAACTCAACAAAACGTTTAGTCAAAACACCTAAAGGACACTTAAGAGATACTATTATTAGTAACTATCTTTTAAATATCAACACGAAAGATGACCTACTCTCCCACCCACAGTTTGGAAGAATTTGGGAGAGTTTTGTTACAGAACAAATTATCAAAAATCTTGATATTGAACTCTTTAAACATAAAGAGTATTTTTATCGAACTCATCATCAAGCAGAGGTTGACCTGATTTTAGAAGGAAGATTCGGGCTTATTCCAATCGAAATCAAATCCGGTACATATACTAAGAAAGACCAAATACGTTCACTAAAGAATTTTGTAGAAGAACAACAATCTAAATTTGGGATACTAATCAACAATGGAGATGAAGTAATAAAACTAACGGAAAATATTTACCAGATCCCAGCAAAATACATTTAATATAGATTTAGTAATAATCTAATCTTCAATAGAATTACGCCAGTCTTTCAGAAAATCAATATCACTTTCTTTAACGTAACCATTCTCTAGAGCGACTTCCACCAGCTCATCATAACCACATAGACTGTAGTATGGTAAATCTATATCGGCAAAATTTTTCACAGACTTTAATAACTGATAATCAAAGATAGCAAGTAGACCTAAAACATCCGCTCCAGCATCTTGTAAAGTGTGCATAGCGTTTATAGCACTTGAACCTGTAGAAATAAGGTCTTCAATGACAACGACTTTTGCACCAGGCTCTAAATATCCCTCTATCTGATTTGTTCGTCCATGATCTTTAGCGCCTGATCTAACATAAATCAAAGGTAAATTCATTTCATCTGCAATCAAAGTAGCTTGAGGGATCCCAGCTGTAGCGACACCTGCAATATACTCAGCAGCGGGGAATTTTGAAAGAACCATACTAACGAATGATTTTTTTACTAAATCTCTTACTTTAGGATAAGAAAGAGTGATTCTATTATCACAGTAAATAGGAGACTTAATTCCAGAAGCCCAAGTGAACATATCATCTGGTCTTAAAAAAACAGCTTTAGTGTCAAGTAAACCTTTAGCGATATCTTTTGAAACTTCAAGTGAGGCTTTCATCTTGAAATGTTATTTTATCATTATGCAATGCTTTTTATAAAAAAAATCTTAATTTAAGGAACATAAAATTCAAGAAAACCCTAAGGTTAAGAAAAATCTAAGAAAAAAAATATAAAATTTCGTTAAAACAGTACTTTATATAACTATATGTTCTTATAGGGTAAATAGTATATATGGTGAACTAAATGAATGACATCGGAAACATATTAAGTGGAATAGGAGAAACTTTAGCTGGTACGAATTCAGCTAACCCGTTCGATATAGAAGCTGTTAGCGCTGGTGTAAATCATATAGATAATTTTGAAGAACTTAAAAGACTTAAAAATGATGATGATGATTTCGTTAATGAAAAAACTAGAGACGATTTCCAGAAATTTTTAGCAGAGTTTTTAGCAGGTGAAAATAGTGAAATTCAGAACCTGGATGTAAAAAGCATTGCTGAAAAATTAAATGAAAGAATAAATGAATTTCTAAAATCAAAAGGTGTACATAAAGGTACTAAAGACTGGTTTAAAAATTATAACGCAGCTATTAGTCATGTTAAAAACAGTGAACTAACTGGGGCCGGTCCTGAACTTAGTAATGCATTAAGAGCTGAAGCTGTTAAAGAATTGAGTACTCTTGAACCTGATGCACTTAGAACACCTCGAGACTTAAGTAAAATTGCAAACACTGCCTGGGGTGAAGCAGCAGAAATAGTATATGAGCACGCAGGGGACAAGGTTAGAGAAAATAAAGAAAAATTAAGTAAAGGTTTAGAAAGCTTAAAAGAGGAAATTGGTGATGAAGGCACTGATAAAAATCATAAAACAATTAAATCGATAGTTGATAATTTTGGAACAGTTGAAAATTTCAATAAGCTTTTAAAAGAGAATGGTATTAACTATCAAATCATCGAAAAAGATGGGAAGTATACAGTTGCTGAAAGTAACAGTTATAACTCTTCAGAAGTAGAAGATAAAGAAGGTGCAAACGAAGGATATAGAACTAACTTAGATTCATGGAATCAAAATTCAGGTGAATTAAACAATATAAATCTTGACGATTTTGATAAACAAGCCGCAAAAAAACTACTACAAGAATACGGAGATATCTATAGATTAGAAAATCATGATTACGGAGAAATTAGTCTTGAAAAAGGACAAGAGTTACTAGAAACATTAAATAAAGCAAATATGTACCATTTGAAAAATTCAGATAGTCCATTTACTTCAGGAAAATTAAATAGAGCTAGAAGACATATAATTAAGCAAATACATGATGCTGAAAGCAAAGCAAGAACAGAAGACCCAGAATATAGAAGAAGTGAAAGCTTAAATAATGCAATCATGAAAATAAATGCACTTCATCACTTGAAAACAAAAGAAGGTCAGCAAAGAATCATAGATGGTCTAAGTCAGGCAGCCAAAGCGACTGGACATAAAGACTACAAAGCAGCAACTGGTGGAGACGATTCGGAAATATCAAAATTAATTGAAACAATTAATAATAGACCTACACTATCTGAATACGATTCTGTAACTAACACTGTCAGCAAGGCTGAAATCGAAAAAATTGAGAGTAAAAAAAATAACGATAATATCACAATAAAATTAAAAGATGGTACTGAGAGAAAGGTAGACAAACAAGACTTTATTGAAGCTTTAGATAAAGATTTCCTAATTTTATATGGCGGTGATGATGAAACTAATACAGATGATAAAAAAATAGTTAAATTAAGAAGTTTGTTTAATAATTGGCGGTGGGATGCGTCTGATAATAGCTTAGCTACAAGTGTGGATGAAGGAATAGCAAGTGGTTTAGAGTTTATACTCTCTCTTCCAAAAGAAGAGCAGGACCGAATCCTAGAAAGACTAAACTACAAAGACATAGAAGAATTAAAAGAAGCTATATCTAGATCCTCAAATGAGGTTTAAGCTAATATAAAATTAAATAAACTGAAAACTGCATATTATTGTAAATCGACTCAGCACTTTAGAAAAAAATGAAAAAAGCCCTCGTCCTATTAGTATGACTTAGCTGAACACATTACTGTGCTTACACTGGCCACCTATCAACCTTGTGTTCTTCAAGGGGACTTAATCCATAAGGATGAGATATCTAATCTTGAGGTGGGCTTCGTACTTAGATGCTTTCAGCACTTATCCGCTCTGAACATAGCTACCCAGCGTGTGCCTCGGGCGAGACAACTGGTACACTAGAGGTTCATCCTTTCCGGTCCTCTCGTACTAGGAAAGACTCCTCTCAAATATCTTACGGACATGCCGGATATGGACCGAACTGTCTCACGACGTTCTGAACCCAGCTCGCGTGCCGCTTTAATGGGCG
>CALBDR010000369.1 GCA_937927525.1 uncultured Candidatus Melainabacteria bacterium | reverse complement strand
CAAAATACCTATCATTTGTTTCTCTATTTCCAAGTTCAATAATAGATTGATCTGGATCTGGTTGATTAGGTGTAATGGTTACATTTGTGGTAAAACTAATACCTGTAACTTTTTTCTGCACGTTTTTAGCTTCAAGCTTAACATATTGTCCAGAATGAAATCCATTAGAAGAAGCTCTAGAAATATTTACTCTAGCAAAACTGGTATTTGTAGCCACAGAAGCTACACCTGTAATTAAAGCATCAGAAATATTACCGATACCACCAGATACTCTAGTAGCACCTGAGTTACCAAAGGTATTTGTAGCAATTTGAAATTTAGTGTTTCTAATTGTACTATCTACAGTTCCAAGGGTAGTTATACCGCTTACAGCTAATACAGATATAAATTCTTGAAGTTGTTTAGCGGTTGTAGGTACTAATCTTACTTCTTGACTATCCGAAAATTTATAAGCCTCTAAAGTATTAGTATCGAATGAAGCTAGAGATAAACTGTTTTTAAATCTAAATTGTCTATTTGGAGCAGAATTGGTAAGCTCTGTAAGCTCTATAAAATTTTCTCCATCAACTAATTGAACCCCTTCAGTACCAACACCAAAAGCGTTATCTTCGTGTGTAGAAAGTGAAATTATACCTCCACCAGAAGTACCGCCATCATTAAGAACTGAAGCCTCTACAAAGTCAGATAGATTAGCAGTTATATAATCTACAATTTCTTGAGCCGTTGTATCAGAATTTTCATATAAAGTTATAGTATCTGTTTCTAATGCTGCAGCTCCATTTTGAGCTACGGCTTGTCCAGTTGGCATTCTAACTGTAAAAGAAGTTGAATTGGCTGAAGATATTCTATAAACACCAGTATTTGCAGGATCAAACTCTCCTGTAGACTTAATATTTACAAAATGACCAGCCATAAGTGTTGTCATTTGAGGATCAGAACCTGTTCCATTCCATGTAAATGTAACTTCATCTGTACCAGCATTTGGGGTGCTAGGCGTAATAGTTACATCAAACTCAGTTGTCCCATCTATATTATCAACTACTTCAGCACCAGACTTGAGGTTAATTCTAATTCTTATATTTGACTCAATAAAAGTTTGGTGTGCAATTTCAAGATCTGGAGCATCTGGATAAGTATATCCAATATTTAATTTTTCACCAGACCCACCCCATTGAAAAGCTTTAAAAAGTATAGCATCTTCAGCAATACTTCCACTTGGATCAATAATATTTTTAGCTTTCATATAAGCTTTATAGTTTTCAAAACTAAATGTTGAGCCAAAAAACTGTTCAAACTCAGTTGTTGTGCCAGAAGCTACATCATATGCTCTAAACTCATCTGAGTTTGCTGGCATAGTTGTATTAGTAATAGCTCTTCTGTATAGGTTTATTGGAAATGTTTTGTTTGAAGCGTCAGCATCAAAAACAACAGTAAAGCTATCATTATAATCAAAATCAAAAGGAGAAGCTACATAAAATCTATCTCCAACTCTAAATCTTCTAGCTATTTGGCTATCTTCAATATCTACAGTTGTTCCTGAAATAGAATCTATTTGAACGCACTCCCCAACAGCTTGAGCATCATCAATATTTAAACCATTACTTAAATATGGATGTAAAAAACATATCATAGAATTTTGGTCAATACCTTGTGAGGCTAAATCAATTGCAGATTCAAAATCAGGTATGATTGAATTTGGTGGATCAACTTCTCTTTCAGAAGTTATAGATGAGTGTACAAATAAAGGAAATTGCGCACTATCATTAGCAGTTTCTTGAAAACCTACTTGTGAAAAAATACTAGTTGAAGTTTGACCCTCGGTAAAATTCAAGTTTTTAGCGGCATTATTAAATGTAACTACTAACATGCTTCCAGTTGTATCATATGTATTTGTTCTTAAATTAATTACTTCTTCATTTTCTACCGAAACAGAAGAACCTATAACTCCAGCCTCAAGTAAAGCCGCCACTACGTTAATATTATAACTACCTGCAGCAATTTGTACTTTTTGCGGAGCAATATCAGATCTTAAAAATTTAATACCCTCAACAAAAGTTAAATTTGATTCAGCCACTGCTGCAGCATATTCATTAGCAGTAACTACAAATTCAAAATAATCATTTGCATTATCTTCAGTGCCTACAGCGTGTACTCTACCCTCAAGCCTATTTCCAGCAGCAGTTTCTTCACTCCAAATAATAAAATAATCACCTGGCTGAACATTAACAAAAGCATTTGTTTCACTTGATTTAAACCTAATGGTATTAAGAGGTTGTTTTGATACACTGAATAAAGTATCAGCAGCAACACCGTTATTCACAATCGAAGCCTGAGCATTATCTACTAAAAACCAGATTTGAGCATCGTTTGCAAATCCAACACTACCGCCAAGAATGGCTGATGTTGATACCTCAGCCCTTGTAAATTCAGTACCAGCAGTAAGACTGTCGCCAGATTCTAAAGGTTTATTTAATTTAAACTGAGCTGTATTTCTAGAAAGAATATAATCAGACTCCTTACCAGTAGAAGTTAAACCTCTTGACTCAGTAAACATACCTTTTGCTACAAGTGTTGAGCTTGTATCAATATTAATATTAGCTCTAGAATTAGCACCAAGATTTGATGTAAATACAATCCTATTACCATTAATACTAGCTGTAAGACCAGTTATTTTTGAGTTAATTACATTTATCCAAGATTGTAATGTATTATTTTTCGATACAGTTGTATGTGTTCCTTCTGCAAGGAAATCGCTATCTAAAAATGTATATGTAATAGCTTGAGTGCTATCAACAGATACAACAAGTGTATCTCCACCCTGAATAGTACTCGACCAATCATTTTGATTTTCAGACTCTACTGTAGCTTGCCTACCATTTCTACTCAATAGTGCCTTATTTTTATATAATTTTAATGTTTCTTCTTCAGAGACAGTAAAACCAAAAGCTATACCTGAATCAGTACCAGTTGTAGGATCTGTTTTTTGTAAAAATTCATTTGTTTCTGATTTTGCTTGAATAGTAATTTTAGTACCATTCTCTATTGTTCTAGCTGAAAATTCAATATTTGGATTTGAATTTATACTAGATACAACTTCAAATGCTGTAGCTGCGCCATTAGATCTAAAATCACCTTCATTAAAAACGTGTTCAGATAAAATTCCACCTACCAAGATAGCAAGTCTATCATTTGGGTTAACTTCAAATGGTGCTTCTTGTGTTGATTCTAAAAACGCCTTAACAACAGATGTTTGTTGCCCACCAGTCTGTAGTTGAAAATTTGTCTCACCGCCAAGGGCAGAGTCAACAATAAATTCCAAACCCACACCTTCAAAAAGCTCTTCATAACCCTCTCCATTATCAATAAATAGAGTTGTTTCATCTGCTGAGAAAATCTCATTAGAAGTAATAACAGCATTTTCATCTGAAGCTTGGGCATTTAAAGTAGCATTTTTAATTGCATTTGCCGTACCAAGACCTCTTGATATCCTAGCCTTTTTAATACGAATTCTAAGCTCTTCATCAGTTTCTGCGTCCCTACCAGTTGTAAATGGATTAGGGTTTGTAACTGTTGCTCCAGCAAATGGCTCACTTGTAAAATTACGAATAGCATTTCTTGGAACATTTCCTTCAGACCCAGGTGTTTGAGCAGAAACAGGAACTTGAATAACTTCAACTTCACCGTCAAGAATCACAGAGGCTTGAGTAGTTGAAAAATTAATTTCAGGGGCTGAACCTGTACCTAAAGTTCCCACTACAGTACCTGCAGGTATATTTCTAGTCCCACCTTGCGACAAAATCACAGACTCAGAAAGGTTGTGGAATTTTGTTGTTGGAGTTGACAAGGTAATTTCCCAAAAAGACCCCACCTCAACAATACCTGTATAGGAAATTGGACCTTCCACATTTGGTGTACCACGACCAATGTATAAAGATCCAGTTGGAGTAAATTCGGAAGCATCAGAAACTTGAATAACCGTAGAACCCACGTTAGGCGGTGTTCCACCTGCATATATCTTTGTAGAAACTTTATTAAATGATGTATCTGTAATTGTTACCTTACCAGTAGCAACACGAGCAGATAAAGGCGTAACACGCTCTTCTTCTGCAATTCTTTGAAGAGCTTCACCTTCAGCTCTATCAACTGAAAATTCTCTCAATATGGCAAAAGTGTCGCCAGATGCTCTATAAACAGCTTGAGCCATGGCTTCAAAAAAACCTGTTACAGCAGAACCTACGTTTAGGTCGTTAACAGCCAATCTAGCCATATAGGAGGCAAGCATATCCC
>CALBDR010000368.1 GCA_937927525.1 uncultured Candidatus Melainabacteria bacterium | reverse complement strand
GTATGTAGATTACATAGGTTCTTGGGGTCCAATGATTTTAGGTCATGCTGACCCTGATATAGAAGAAGCAGCGATAGCTGCTCTTCGTAATAGTTCTAGTTTTGGAGCGCCAACGGCGCTTGAAAACACTATGACAGCTGAAATTATTAAATTAGTGCCATCTATAGAAATGGTAAGAATGGTAAATTCGGGAACTGAAGCAGTTCTTTCAGCTATTCGTTTAGCCAGAGCTTTTACATCTCTCTCTAATCCAGCTAAAACAAAAATTATTAAATTTAAAGGTTGCTATCACGGTCACGTAGATCCGCTTTTAGTGCAGGCTGGTTCTGGAGTGGCTACTCTTGCTCTTCCAGATAGCCCTGGTATTACAGAGTCAGTGACTAAAGATACTATAGTGCTTCCATATAATGATATTTCTGCTTTAGAAGAAGCTTTCAAGGCTTGTGGTGAAGAGATTTCTGCGATTATAGTTGAGCCGATAGTCGGTAACGGTGGTTGTATTTTACCTGAAAAGGCTTTTCTTGCAGCGATGCGTAAACTTTGTGATGAAAATCTGTCCCTATTAATCTTTGATGAAGTTATGACTGGTTTTAGAGTTGCACTCGGTGGCGCTCAGGAGAAGTATGACATTATGCCTGATCTTACTACCCTAGGAAAGGTAATCGGAGGAGGTTTCCCTGTAGGGGCCTATGGTGGACGTAAAGAAATCATGGAAATGGTAGCTCCTGTAGGACCCATGTATCAGGCTGGAACCCTTTCTGGTAATCCAGTTGCTATGGCTGCTGGTTACACTGCTATTTCTAAAATCCAGAGACATGGTTTTTATCATGAACTAAAAGCTAAGTCTCAGTACTTAATTCAAGGTATGCAAAAAGTAAATAAAAATTTTTCTGATAGAGCTATGACCTTTGTAGAAGCAGCTGGGATGTTTGGTTTATTTTTCTCTGAAAAGCCTGTGAAGAACTTTGAAGAAGCAAAAGCAGCTGATACAGAGTTTTTTAAAAAATACTATGTAGAAATGCTTGATAATGGAATTTATTTAGCACCTTCACCGTTTGAAGCTTTGTTTATGAGTGCTGCTCATAGTTATGAAGATCTGGATAAAACTATTGAAGCACATGAGAAGTCTCTAACTGCGTTAAGAGAAGCAGCATTTATTTAATTTATAAAAGGCTGTATCGAGTGTTACTACTGAATCAAATCACTAAGTATATCTTCATAGAATTCTTGATACTCAGAATTAGTTACAGGGTTTAAATAAAGACCGAATTCAGCAAGCTTCCCAGAGTAGTAACCCATGTGTTTATGTCCACCTAGGCTTATGCCTTGATCCCAGTTGAAATCAGATTTAGTTGTTGCTTCATCTACTCTGTCGCTGGCATCAACTCTTAAACTTTGTCCAGTAAGGCTGGAAAGAGAAAGTGATGCTAAGTGAAGGTTAGAGTCATTATAAGTACTCTGACTATGAATCGTTCTAGGCTTTTTCCATAAACGGTGATGGAATTTATCGTTACTTGAAAGTCCAAACTGTCTATCGTGTGAACCTGCAGTAGGTGAGGCAGGGCTAGTTACTGTAGCTATATTTCCTGAACCTGCACTTGCAAAAACTGCATATTCGAAATAGTTTGTTTCTGGTGCGTTAGCGTTTATCGGATACTAGTCATCGATACCATCAAACATTAAAC
The DNA here is from genome assembly GCA_937927525.1 of uncultured Candidatus Melainabacteria bacterium. Taxonomy (GTDB): domain Bacteria; phylum Cyanobacteriota; class Vampirovibrionia; order LMEP-6097; family LMEP-6097; genus DT-14. The sequence continues at coordinate 4,032 of CALBDR010000368.1, read as the reverse complement.
TAGGATAATTATTAGCATTAAGAATTAATCCTAAATTTGCATCGTAAATCTTAGCTTGCTTACTAGCTTCAGTCTGTGTGATCACTCTTTTATTTGATGATTGATCATACCAACTCACGACATAAGCATTAGCAGCGCCATTTGCGCTAACAAATTCTTCTAAAGCATCAGTGTCGAGTTTATCTTCTACAAGATTTGCAGGACTTTCATCGAGATATTCTTCAAAACTTATAATCTCATTTTCTACTTGAGTTAAGCTAGCAGCAGCATCGCTATTGAAGTAAGCAAATTCTCTAATCTCACCCTGGAACTGATAAGCTTCACTACTCTTGTCTGCACCTGTTTCGAAGTAAGATTCTTGGATTAAACCGCCCAACGCAATATCTCCAGTATGAACAGAAAGACTTGTTCCTAAGTCTATTGTGCGCACTAAACTACCATTTAAGTAAGCGCTAAGTTTAGTTTGCTCTTCATCTTTGTAAAATCTAAAACTAAGTCTATAATTCTTATTAGCTTGAATAGGTATGTTTATAGCTTTAAAATCCCAGCCTTTGCTTAATGATTCTTTTAAATTGATGCTTTCGCTGTCATTTATATTCAAATATTTTGCTGTGTTGAATTTTATTGAATTTGCTTTTTTATTGATTAGTGGTTGTTTACCTGTTTATCGCTGCTTGAGGTGTTAAGTTTTGCGACTAATTTCTCTAAAGCATTTACTTTTCCTTCAAGTAAAGCGATTTGAGCAAATTGAAGTTTATTAGCACCATCAGCTTCATTTAGCTTTGTTTCAATAGATTTATAATCAATTGTGATATTTCTTATCTAGTTCAAGTAACCTAAAGATTGGTTTGAAAATACCCTAATTTACAACTGCTCTCTTGATTTTTGCTATAATCGCCAACATGATTCAAAGAACTTTTTTAGCGGTAAAGCCAGAAGCATTTAAAAGAAATGATGCTGTAGGAATTGTGAAAATGTTAGAAGAAGGATTAGATTCTAAGTGTTTAGCAATGAAAGTTTACACTCCTTCTAAAGAGCTTGCTGAAGCTCACTATGCTGTACATAAAGAAAGACCATTTTTTGGTGAATTAATCGAATCTTTCACTTCAGGTCCTGTTTTAGGAATGGTATGGGAAGGTGAAGGAATTATCGAGAAAGCTAGAGCGCTAATGGGTGCTACTAATCCAGAGGAAGCCGCTGAAGGTACTATCCGTAAGAATTTTGCTAAAAGTATCGGCGATAACGCTATTCATGGTAGTGATGCTGCTGAGACTGCTGAAAGTGAAATTAAACTTCATTTTCCTGAATTTGCATTTGCTGAAATTACTAATCCTAGCGTTAAAGCTGAGGATTTAGTAAAGGCACTTGTTTAGTCTAGAATAGCTGAATTTTCAATTTTTTCTTTGCTTTTTTCAGCAAGTTTTTGCAAATATTCATTTTCAGCATAATCTGCCATGATAGAAGTGCCTAATCCTAATCCTGGAGTGATGTTCACTAGTATTATTAAATCTTCTATTGCTTTATAATGTTCTTTAATAAGCTTAGGCAAACTACTAAGAACTTCTTTTTGACCGTCTATAACTGTTTTACCTTTCGCATCTTTATCGTGTAAATTTGCAAAACCTTTACTGTCTATACCAGTAAATAGTAAACAAATGGCTGCAGCTTTCCCAATATCACCTAAAAGGAATACAGGAGATATTAATATGAGACCTTTTCCTGAGAACCTTATTTGTACTTTCATTTAAGTTCATAACAGCTATGGAGTATAGGGTAAGAGCACTTATAAGCTGTAAATTCAATGAAGCTTTACTAGTTTTTTCAGCAATCTTTGAAAAAGCTCTCAAGCGTTCTCGTTTTTTTTCACTTAAGTCTTTTTTATTTGGATTTCTTAGTTTTTGAAGCGTTTTGTAAGTTTTTTCTTTCAGTTGTTGTTGAGCTTCCCTGTGTTTATTTAAACCTGAGTTTAATCCATTCAGGATTTTGTTTAAATTTAAGTGACTCATTTTATAATATCTTTGACCTGATAAGAATATTTTAGGTCTTTTTAGGGAATTTTCAGTGAGATTTCAATCGAAAGATTCTATGATTTATTAAAACAAAACTAATTTCTTGCAATAATTTGTCAAGTGCGATAGAATAATCTGCCTATGTTAAAAATTAGGCTCCAACGCTTCGGTAAAAAGAAATATCCTATCTACAGGATTGCTGTAATGCACAGCACTGTAAAAAGAGATGGTAAGCCAGTTGAGAAACTTGGTTTTTACAACCCTCATACTAAAGAATTAATCCTTAATGAAGAAAGATTTAATTACTGGAAAGGTGTTGGTGCTCAGGTTACTGATACTGTAGCTAAATTAGTCACTAGGGGTCTTACTCATAATTTGGCTGAAGGTAACTTTAAGTTCGTAGCTAAGACTAGAGAAGAGAAAGAAGAGTTCAAAGCTGCTATCAAAGCTAAAAATACGAAAGTAGGTAAAGCTGAGAAGAAACGTAAAGAAGCTGAGGCTGAAGCTGCTAAAGCAAAGGCTGAGGAAGAAGCCGCTGCTAAAGCAGAGGCTGAAAAATCTGATGAAGCTGCAGCGTAAGCTTAACTTCATTAAATTTTTGATGGGAGACCCAAAGCGAAATCTTTGGGTCTTGTTTTTTTATACATCATTTATACTATTGCAGATCCTGAAAATCCTTATATAATCTATATATGACGCTTTCACTTGAAAGATGTAAGAATTAAGAACTTATGAATTTAGATCAACTAGTAAAAGATAAAAAACAAGATATTTTACTTTTAGCTGATAAATATGGAGCTAAAAATATTCGCATCTTTGGATCTGTTGCTAGGGGTGACTTTGATTCTAATAGTGATATTGATTTTTTAGTTGATTTTGAACCAGATGTGGGTTTATTTGAGTGGAGTGGATTTTCTTTAGATCTTCAAGATTTGTTAGAACATGACGTGGATGTGGCTACAGAGAAATCATTAAAAAAACGTTTTAGAGATAAAGTATTAGATGAGGCTGTGCCTTTATGAGAGATGATTCAGAAAGATTACATGATATTCTGGATGCGATTTCAAAGTTACAAAATTATTCTAAAAGCCATTCGGAATCACATAACATAAGTGAGATCGAACTAATGGGCTTGGTCAAATGTATTGAAATTATAGGTGAGGCTTGTAGATGTCTTAGTGAAGATTTTAGAGTAAAATATAACCATGTTCCATGGCGGCAGATTGCTAATATGCGAAATATTCTTGCCCATCAATATTTTGAGATTGATACAGATAAAGTAGAACTAGTAATCAAAAAAAATATACCCGAGTTAAAAAAACAAGTTGAGGAAATTTTGCATGACGCTTTCACTTGAAAGATGGAAAAATAATTTAATAGATTTTAGTAGAAGAAATAAATTACTTCATTTTAAGAAGAATTTAGGTCCTTCTATTAAGTTAACAGAACCGCTTGCAGATATTTTTAAGAAATTTGTTATCGAGCAGAAAAGCTTAGGTTTTAAGGCTTTAATCGAAGTTAGTAAAATCGAAGATTTTGATTCTGGCTTAGCTCCATTTGAAGATGATGAAGATAATCTAACTTTTGATGATGGTGTTTTTGACGTTGCACCTTTAGCTGGAGTAGATAGCGATTTAGATTTATCAAATCTTTTAATGACTGATAAAGATCAAAGAGATTTAGATCAAATTCTCTCTCGTCTGAGAACTAGATCTAGAGATAGTTTAAATGACCAAGGTGTCAATATTCTTTTTATAGCCTTTAATTTTTTGCACTGGCAGGATAAGAATTCTAATGATGATCAAATTTTTGAATCTCCATTATTGTTAGTACCAGCAAGCCTTAATAGAAAAGGTTTAAGTGGTTCTTATAGCTTAGAACTACTCCAAGACGAGATTAGAATTAATCCTACGCTAGCTTATAAATTTAAAAGAGATTATGCGATAGATCTTAGTCCTTTAGAAGAGAAGCTCGAAGAAATAATTGCTGGAGATGATGAAGACTTAGATATTTCTGACCTTTT
>CALBDR010000367.1 GCA_937927525.1 uncultured Candidatus Melainabacteria bacterium | reverse complement strand
AGCCAGTTCGAACGCATAATATAATTTCAATGAATTGAAATTATTCAAAAGCTCAGACCGATAAGCAAGCTTCATATCACGCTTATTATTAGGAAATTCAGAAGATTCAACAATTGATTAAAAGAAGCCCAACAAGTGTAAGTTCAAATTTTTTGAGTATCGACTTGCAGTTCATATGAACTGCACAATAATAGAACGATCCTAAATTTGAACTTGCACTTGTTGGGATTTATTAATTCGTTGAACTTTGGAGATTTACTACATCTTTCAACTCATTAATCCTAGCTTTAACCTGTGACCTTGCAGTCGCTCCATAAATATCACGAGCATCGACACAGTTTTCTATTTTCAAAACATCAATAATATCTGCCTCAAATAAATCTGAGAATTTCTGCCATTCCTCTAAACTTAAATCATGAAGATATTTATTAGCTTCGATAGCGTAAGCTACAGCTTGCCCCACTGCTGTATATGCATCTCTAAAAGCTAAATCTTTTTTCACTAAATACTCAGCAGCATCAGTCGCATTAACGAAGCTATTAGTAAGAGCCTGATACATTTTATCCTTATTAGGAGTGATATTCTTGAGAAAATCTATAGCTATCGTTAAAGATTTCTTCACAGTATCAGAAGCCATAAAAAGCTGCTCTTTATCTTCCTGAAGATCTTTATTATAAGTAAGCGAAAGACCTTTAACTGTAATCATAAGTGCATTTAGTACCCCTATTACTCTTCCAGCCTTACCTCTAAGTAATTCTGGGATATCAGGATTTTTCTTTTGTGGCATCATACTGCTACCAGTAGCGTAAGCATCACTGATTTCGATAAAAGAAAATTCTTGTGAATTCCAAACTATCATCTCCTCAGCAAACTGGCTTAAGTGGAGCATTATCATTGAAATCACAAATTCATATTCAATCACAAAGTCCCTATCAGAAACAGCATCTAAAGAATTTTTAGAAGGCTCTCTAAAATCTAGTTCTCTAGTAGTAAAATCTCGATCAAGTTTAAAAGTAGATCCAGCAAGTGCCCCAGAACCTAAAGGATTAATATCAATTCTTTTCAGTGCGTCTTTTAAACGCTCTAAATCTCTAGAGAACCTAGCTTCATGAGCAAGCCAAAAATGACCTAGACTGATAGCCTGAGCTTGTTGAAGGTGAGTATAACCTGGAACTAGAACATCTAAATCTTGCTCAGCCCTGTCCAAAAAAGCTTTTCTCAAACTAAGCAAAAGACTTTCTAGTTCAGTAACTTCTTTTTTCATCCACAGTCTTAGGTCAGTAACAACTTGATCATTTCGACTTCTTGCTGTATGTAGCTTCTTCGCTGTCTCTCCGATAATTTCTATCAGGCGCCTCTCCACAGCCATGTGAATATCTTCATCAGAAATTCTTTCACTAGCCCACTTTTCAGGATCCTCAGAGATCTCGCCTCTAACCTGAATAAGAGCTTCACTGATAGACTCTGCCTCCCTCTTCGATATTATTGCTTGCTTTGCAAGCATTTTTACATGCGCTAAACTACCTTGGATATCTTCTTGATAAAGCCTGTAATCAAAAGTGATACTGGCATTATACTCTTCAAGAATTTCAGAAGCACTTTGGGAGAACCTTCCACCCCAAAGTTTTGCTTTTGATTCGTGGTCTGTAGTCTGCTTAACCATAGGGTTAATTATATAGCAAATCACGAGAAGGAGCTTTACACATACCTGTTGCTGCGCCCCAGCTTCACTGGGTCCCTAAGCTCGCAACAGATATGTGTAAACTCCTTCTCTTCATTACTAGATAATTTTGAAGACTTTGTCTTTGTTCATACTATATGTGGAAGTCTTCACGGTATTGGATTGCTTCAGCTAGATGTTCTTGCTTAATATTTTTTGAAAAGTCTAAATTTGCAATCGTTCTTGCTAACCTAATGAGCTTAGTATGGGCTCTTGCTGATAGGTCAAAGCTTTCTACTGCTCTTGCAAGCAAGTCGCGGGATTCTTTGTCTAGGCTTGAGTCTAAGTTTGATTTTTTCACAAAGGCTCTTACTTTTTCTATCTTTTTTAATATATTTGCTGACTTTGTAAGTCCTCTTGAAGCTTCTGATAATAGTTCACGCTCCTTAGAATCTAATCTATTTAAATGAATCACAATGTCTATACGATCCAGTAATGGACCGGAGATCTTCGAAATATATCTTTGTATCTGTTTCATCGAACATATACAGTTTCTCTTAGTGTCTCCATAGTAACCACAGGGACAGGGGTTAGTAGCGGCTATTAGAATAAAATCAGCTGGGTATTCATACTTATAAATCCCTTTATTTAAAGCGACTTTCTTATTATCGAGTATCACTCTTAACTGATCTAGAGTAAATCTATCGAACTCTGCAAGTTCATCTAAAAACAGAATTCCATTATGCGCAAGTGAAACCTCCCCTGGTGTAACTGGTACACTACCACCAACTAAAGATACAGGAGTGCAAGAACTATGTGGTGACCTATATGGAACATTTAAAATATCTTCATTGAAATCAGAGAAGCTAGCAAGCTCTCTAATTCTTTCAGTCTCAAGAGCCTTTTCAACACTCAGTTTAGGGATGATAGACTTTACAGCTTTTGCGAGTAAAGACTTACCACAACCAGGTGGACCTACCATAAGTAGGTTATGCCTTCCAGCCACTGCTATCTCAATAGCTCTTTTAGCCTGGCTTTGCCCGATGACATCTTCAAAGAGTACTTGATCATGATGCTTGTCTTTATTTTGCGATATTGCTTTATTTATAAAGCTAGAGTTCTTTATGGAGAATCTTTCAAGTACAGCTCTATCATTTAAAGCTGCGACTAATTCTTTTAAATCTTTAACTAGATATAGATTAGTTTCTTTTAGTAATTCTTGGTGCTGTTTTAAAATTTGCAAATCTGCTTCAGCTTCTTTAGCAATAAAAATATTTTCTACACCTAGTTTCACTGAATCTAAAATAAATGATATTAAACCCTTAACTTTTTTCAAATCTCCAGTAAGTGTTAATTCAGCGATAAAACAAGACTTAGAAAAAAACTCTGCTGTAGCTTTAACGTAATTAAAGTTTTTTAAAAGCAAGGCAGCGATAGCCAAATCGAACTGAGGTCCCTCCTTCTTCATATCGGCTGGACATAAATTTACAAGAATCTTTTTTGGTGCAAGCTCAAAGCCGGAACTTTGCATAGCAACAGCTACTCGCTGCTTAGCTTCAGCTATAGCTTTACTAGCTAGCCCTATGATTTGGAACTGGGGTAAACCACCACTTATATCAAGCTCAACATCAATTAGCTTGACATTAACACCTAAAAGCATAGCTGAATAAGATTTTGCATACATGAAAATAATCATGTAGTTTTTTAGCTAAAAATTTTAGGGGTCAAAATTCCGCAAAATGGGCGGAGTGATCATGCTTGTTACTTTGAAGAATGATATATAAGTACTACTTCGTAGCTAATTCTTTAGCTTGCTCATAGAATGGTAAATGAGCATCAATTACTTTTTTAGGAATATCAATAAGAGCATAAGTTTTAGAATCTACGAACATTAGCTCCTGTTCGCCTTTACCTACGAATTGTTGGTCTTCATTTAAAATTCGATGCTCTATAGTAACAAATTTACGGTTATAACCTTTTATTTTCAAATGAATAGTAACCTTTTCAAACTCACGAATCTCTCTTAAATACTTATGTTTAAAAGCTTTCGTTAAAATCAAGAAATCAGAGGTATTCACATCAAAGTCAGGCATAGTGTGAGAGAAAAACATTTCTCTAGTTTTCCCTACCCATAAACCATACATCGCAAAGTAGACATTACCTACAGAGTTAGTGTCCTGGTAGGTTGGAGTTAATTCATGAACAAACTCACCATTTAATACATAAGAGTTACTAGATGTAATAAATTCAGCTCCAGCTGGTAAGTTATAGAACCTTGCATCACCACTAGTATTAAGGTTTGTAAAAAGTTGGTGTTCTGGCACTGTAACTAGTTTTGATGATTGTTCTTGATTCACTGGACTTGGATTAGAAGAGCTAAACAGCGAAGCTGCTTCTGGTTTAACACCGTATGAACCACTAGTAAGTAAACCATAAACAAGCGGAACAAGTGAGGCAAAGCCCATAATCATCATATTTTCATTAAAGTAACCAATTCCAAATATAGAGATGCTACATAAACTAGTAGAAAATAATTTTAATGCAGAAAAGCTTTTATCAGTCTTAGGATCAAGTATACATCTAATAAATGCTACAGCGTACATGATAAAGAATGAAGCGTAGAATGCAAGGTAATACTCAAGCTCGAACCTAAAGAAGCGAACAAGAGAAGCATCGAACATGCCGACAAACTTACCAAATTCAGCAAAATGCATAGTTATAGTCGCAGTTATGATACATAAAAAGAACCATGGAATTGGGGATGAGACTAGCTTAGGTGGGAAGAAACTAAAAATTATGCTTTTAGAGTCTTTTACCATGGGCTCTGTATACCATTTGAAAGCAATATAACCACTGTCAAATGTTGCTAAAGATGCAATACAAACAAAAATCACATAAGCATTTAAAATCCCATGTAAGTTCACATCAGCGTGAGTTACGTTAGTAATAATGCTCTTAAATGACATTATAAAAGAAAATTCTTGACCTAAAAATGCTGAGTTAGAGTAAGCAGAAAGAGCAAGCATACCATCAAATACTAAGAAAGCCCAGAAAATAATAGCTCCCGTAATATATGAACCAGCAATAGAACCACCTTCTTTTTTAATTTGAATAGCTCTTTGCCAGTGTTGAAGATCTAACCAAGGTCCAAAAAGAAAACCAAGTGTAATCGGAATAGCTAAAGCAAAATAATCAAGCTTTGATTCTAAAACTGTCGCAGCAGGTAAAGAGGTTAACGCTGTCAGATCTTTAATTAAGAAATCAGAGTTTGCAACATAAACAATTACTCCAAGCAAAGTTAAACCAAAAAAGGCATGGCTATATTTAATTCGCTCAATTTTAAATTCCTCCCCTAAAAATATAGTGGCACCGATAAACATAACTGCTACTAAGAAAGAAAGTATCCCTAAAGGCAAGGTTACATACTTTAAGCATGCAAATAAAGTTAAAGTAATAGCTACAAGTTGATAGATAAATAGCGGCACTTTAAAATTTGTGGCTTTTTCTAAAAATCTCTTTTCAAAATTTTCACCATTTACATATTTTTTCGCGATAAATTCATTAAAAACTCCGAAAAGTGCAAGCCCCAAAGCATTAACAGTTACATAAGCAATTAAGGCTTTAAAGCCGAACTGAACTGCCATTTGTACTGAAAAGAATAGACCTATGCCCCAAGTCCAGGCAAGTGCTACAGAATTTCCCCATAAAAGATTTTTAAATAAATTTCTAATCATAAGAACTTAACTAAGAATATGATAGCTTATTTGGGTTTTGGGTGCTTTTTATATGAACCAAACTTCTAATATTAAAATAGTATTAAAGCATCAAGCAAGACCCAGAAAGTTAACTCAAAGCTGTCAGATTTCTTCATATAACACTGTAAAATTTGATGAAACAATTCAAGGCGAAGAGTATCATCAAGGAGAAGAAAGCCCTGAGGAATATATAGCGAGGTTATTAAATCAACCCGCTCTAAAGAAGCAAAAAGTAGCCTCTGAACAAGCAGCAACTAGTAACAAGAGACCTGAAGGTAAAGATACTTTACGTAGTAAGATTCAAGCAATTAGTAAAAATATTAAACCTTCTTCAAAGCCTGAAACAACGGAGTAGCCTCAATATCCACACTTCCACCCTGCGCGAACTTCTTCTTAGTACTAGGCATAGCATGCGCTTTCACAAGTTCTCTATTCAGCGAATTCGCTTTAGATATAATCTCAGAAGGTAAGCCAGCAAGCTTTGCAACTTCAATACCATAACTCTTTCCAGCAGAGCCTGGAGCTACTTTATGTAAAAATTCGATTTTCTGTTTAGAAGAATCAGGTTCAGAAACTAACATCTGATAGTTTGCGACTTTCCCTGTATGGTATTTCTCTAAAACAGCAAGCTCGTGATAATGAGTAGCAAAAATAGTTCGAGGACAATCTTTTTCTACTATATACTCAGCTATAGCCCAAGCGATAGAAACACCATCATAGGTACTCGTCCCACGACCGATTTCATCTAAGACTAAAAAACTTCTAGAACTCATACCATTAACAATATTAGCGACCTCATTCATCTCGACCATAAACGTCGACTGCCCTGAAGCCAGATCATCACTAGCACCTATCCTGGTAAAGATTCTATCGACTAAGCCTATTCTGGCTTTTTTTGCTGGTACAAAGGAACCTACTTGAGCAAGTAATATTATTAGAGCGTTTTGGCGCATATAAGTACTTTTACCAGCCATATTAGGACCTGTTAACAGAATAAGAGAAGCCTTACTATCATTTTCAGAAAGATCAGAACCTAAAAAGATATCATTCTCAACAAATTCACCTATTCCTAAGTTTTGCTCCACCACAGGGTGTCTACCAGCTTCTATCTCTAGAGCAGTCGATTCATCTATTTCAGGACAAACATAATTATTCTCAATAGCAAGCATCGAAAGCGATAGAATCGCACTTAAATCCGCTATAAGATCAGCAAGTATTTTTATAGTCGGAGCTAGAGAAGCGCTCGCTGATTTAAAGTCTTGAAACATCTTATACTCTAAATTATTTCGTTTCGATTCAGCACTTAAAGCCTTTGTTTCAAACTCTTTAAGTTCTTCACTAATATATCTAAGGTTATTTACTAAAGTCTGCTTACAAATGAAATTCTCTGGAATAAACTTCTGATTAATTTTAGAAACTTCTATATAGTACCCATGTACCTTATTAAAAGAAACTTTTAAAGTTTTCACTCCCAATTCTTCTCTCAAGCGGGCTTCATAGTCACCAAGCCAGACAGATGAGTCTTCCATTAGACTAATATATTCATCTAATTCAGAATTAATACCTTTTCTGAAAATATTTCCTTCAGTTAAATTCAATGAAGGCGAATCAATTATAGAATCTTCTATTTTAGAAATGAAATTATGAATTTCATCAGGAATAGAGTTTAAACGCGCTAAAAGGCTTGATTTAAAATCTGGCATTCTAGAACTAATTTTCAAAACTAGTAATAAAGAGTCTTTCAGAGAAACTAACTCTTTAGGCATAATACTCTCTAAGCTAAGCCTATGAGCTAACCTATTCAAATCAGCCATTTCATCTAGAAATTCATAAAGATCTCTTTGTAACCCCCAATCTTCATTTAATTCTTTAATGGCATTTTGGCGATTTTTTATAGCTTGAATATCATAAAGAGGCTGCTCTAACCAAGACTGTAAACGTCTTTTCCCTAAAGGACAGTTTGTCCTATCAATAGCAGAGAAAAGAGAACCTGCTCGAGTATTAGTGTGCAAGCCTTTACTTATTTCTAGATTCCTTCTAGTACTTGAATCTAAAAGCATATAAGAACCGACATGATAAGTCTTTAACGCGTCAAAGAGCTTCCCTGCATTAGCATCGTAAAGTGACTTCTGATTTTCAGCAATATACTCCAAAAGTGCACCAGCTGCAGATATTGCTAGAGGATAATTATCCTCCAAATCTTTTGAAATAGCCTTTAATGAAAACTCTCTGCTAATATTTGATTTAGCAACAGAAAAATCAAAAAATCTCTTATCATAGTGAGTATAAGGGAAATCAAGCTTCATTAAAGCTTCATAAGTACTTTCAAGCTGATGATCTTCTCTTTTTAGTTTCGAGCTCGGTACTAATAACTCAGACGCTGAGATTCTGAATAATTCCTGATCTAGTTGAGATCTATCTAACTCAGTAATGTAGAATTCACCAGTAGACACATCAGCATAAGCTAAACCTACTTTTTTAGCCATTAGATTTTCGAAAACAGCAGCAATAAAATTATTTTGGTGCCCTTTTAATAAATCAAGCTCAGCAATAGTCCCAGGAGTATAGGTCTGGCAAATCTCTCTCGGAACTAAACCTTTACAGGTCTTAGGATCTGCCATCTGCTCTGCAATACAAACTTTATAACTTTTCTCTAGCAATTTCGCGATATAAGGCTTTACTGCTCTTGCAGGTACACCTGCCATCGGAATTTTCCCACCAGGGTAATTAGTCTCAGACCTACCAGTTAAAGTAATCTCCAATTCTTTTGCGAGTAACTTAGCATCATCAAAAAAAGCCTCATAAAAATCCCCCATCCTAAAGAACAAAACTGAACCTGGTCCTAAACCAGATCTTGCCCTAAGGTATTGTTGCATTACAGGAGTGTAGTTTTTAAAATCTTCTTCTGGCGGATATGTAGTACCAAAGCCCATAAATAAAAATTTCCTCCGAAGAGGAAAGTGATTTTTTAATATATTAAACATTGTATCAAAAATTCTTGGTCTATTCCACCTTATAGTCTATTCAAAGATTAAGTTAATCTAATCTTAATCTTGGTAAAATATAATTATGGCAGTCACAAATGTTACTGAAAGTAAAGAGCTTAAAAAGCTAATAAATAGCTTCCAGGAGTATCTTGAAAAAAAAGGCCCTGTTAAAGAGTGGACTGATTCATATCTTTTAAAAGCGAGAGATAGATTTAGAAAAGCAGCAGCAAAAAACCGTGGAAAATGGTGTTTTGAATTTTATGAATGTCTACAAGAATTAAATAAAGAATCTATCAAGAGAGGCCTTCAAGCGATGACTAAACACTAAATAGTGCTCACTGAGCTTCCATACTCAGTTAAAATATAAATTTTAATTATTTGCGAAGTGAGCAGTATCTGAATTAAAAGAATTTTCAAAACTATCTGCTAGTTCTAAACTTTTACCAAGCTTCTTTAGTTTGTCTTCGTATTTCGTGATCAAAGTATCTAGCTCACGCTTAGTTTTGTAGAGAATACCTAACTCCTTAGCGTATTTCTTAAACTCTTCAACTACATTTTCCATAGTCATCTCCTAATTATTTTGAAATTAACCTACCCTAACATATATCGGACACTTACTAACATTCTAAATAGTAAAATCAAAAAAAGCATTATTTTAAGTCAAAAATCAACTATATGACCTAAATCGTATGGATTGACTAAATTAAAAAGACTATAACTACCTGTTATCCTCGAGTCATCCTGAACTAAATTTATCTTTTTTAGGTTAAATTAAGCTTAAGAATAATAAAGTTAGACTATTTAGACTACTTGAAAACTTATTCTAACCCTTTATAGGCTAAATACAGACTTCTGCTCAGCCTCGCCGCCATCTTCTTTATTTTGAGCTGGAGAATATTTCTCCTGCTCTTGAATAGTGGCAAGTCTATTAAAGCCACATTCCTTAGTATCAGAACAAGCGAGCTTATCACCACGTTTAAGAGTCTTATACATCATAGTCTTACCGCATTCTGGACAGTTTTCATTAATAGGTGGATACCAAAAAACGACTTCACAGCCATTTTCTGACCACTTATTACAACCGTAGAAAAATTTACCGAAACGAGATTTCTTTTCGACTATTTCACCACCACAACCTTCACGAGGGCAAGCAACTCCTGTTTTCTTTACAAGTGGAGTCGTATAAGCACAGTCTTTAGTCACACAAGCTATATAGTCTCCATATCTACCGTAACGAATCACTAAAGATGATTTTTCTCCACATTTAGGACAGTCTTCCTCGGTATAAGGTCTATCTGGAGGAGCTGGCTTACCTTCTTTCGTTAAGTTAACAATAGTCTGGCAGTTAGGATAATCAGAACAACCTAAGAAAGGGCCATATCTACTACTTTTTAGAACCATTTTTGAGCTACAAGTGGGACAATCATACTCTGTCTCAATAACAACATTTTCAATTTCTTTAGCTGCTCTTTTTACAACATCCTCAAAACCAAGTGGGATATGTTCCTCTGGTTCTGTAAATTCAAGCTTAGTAGCTTCTGCTACTTCTGCATCAGAAGGCTCTTTTTCAGCATCATCGTTCTTTGCAGATTTCTTAGAAGTCTTCTTCTTAGGTTTAAGATCAGCATTCGGTCCTTTATAGAAATCCTTTAGCATCTTACGCCAGTTAATCTCATCGTGAGCGATCATATCTAAATCAGCTTCCATCTGAGATGTAAATTCTGTATTAATAAACTGTCCAAAGTGGTTTACTAGAAGTGAGTTAACACTTACACCAAGCTTAGTCGGAGCTAAAGCCCCTCCCGTATTAACTTTTTCAACATAGTTTCTGTCTAAGATCGTAGATATAGTCGGAGCATATGTAGATGGTCTTCCTATACCTAGTTCTTCTAATGCTTTAACTAAACTAGCTTCATTGTATCGAGGTGGCCCTTCTGTGAAGTGTTGGCTTGGGGTAGTTTCAAGCACTGAAACTAAAGATCCTTTATCCATATAATCTGGGAACTTAGTATTTTCTTCTTTCTGAGCCTCATCTTCAGAAACTTCAGCAGCCTTACCAAAAACTATAGAATAACCTGGGAATGTAATTTTGCTTTGGCTAACTCTAAACTGAAGATCTTTTTCATCAGATGAAATCTCCATAGATTTAACATCCAACTTCATTTCAGTCATTTGTGAGCTGATAAACCTCTGCCAAATTAGTCTATAGATCCTATACTGCTCGTCACTGAGATACTCTCTAATACTATCTGGGTCTTTGTCTATATAAGTAGGTCTTATCGCCTCGTGAGCGTCCTGCTCGTTAGCTTTCTTTTTGGATTTATCATAGAGGTTAGGTGTCTCTGGATAGTAGTTAACACCATATTTATTAGTGATGTATTCTTTTGCTGCTTCCTGAGCTTCAGGAGCAATTCTCAAGCTATCAGTACGCATATATGTTATAAGACCGACTTGCTCAGCGCTCCCTTTACCAAGTTTCACTCCTTCATAAAGTCCCTGAGCAACTTGCATAGTTCTTTTAACTGTGTAACCAAGAGCGTTACTGGCAGCACGCTGTAGAGTAGAAGTTTTAAATGGTGCCTTAGGTTTTTTAGTTCCAGGCTTCGTAGTAAGACTAGTTACCGCTAAATTAGCTGCTTTAATTCTCTCTACTACTTTGTTCATCTCTTCTTCAGAAGAAATAACCACAGTTTTAGCTGGATCATGTTCTTTATCTTTTAATGGAGCTACTACTCTTTTATGATCAACATGCGTTAATCGTATCTCAAAGTTTTCATCTTTAGAATTATTAGGATTCTTCTCTGGGCCAAATACATCAGCAACTAAAGTCCAGTATTCTTCTGGAGTGAAGTTTTCAATCTCTTCTTCACGCTCACAAATAAGTCTAACTGCGATGGATTGAACCCTTCCAGCACTTCTACCGCCGATCTTCCTCCACAGTATAGGGCTTATCTTATATCCTACTAATCTATCTAATATTCTTCTTGCTTGCTGAGCGTTAACTAAGCTCATGTCGATGTCACGCGGACTTTCCACAGCACCTCTAACAGCATCAGGGGTAATCTGGTTAAAAGTTATACGTGTTACATTTGCTTTTTTACACTTTAAGATCTGGCCTAAATGCCAAGCAATAGCTTCTCCTTCACGATCAGGGTCACTCGCCAGGTAAACTTTTTCAGCTGTCTTTGCATAAGTATTTAATTCATCGACGACCTTCTGTTTACCAGTCATGATCTCATAAGTCGGTTCAAAGTCATGTTTAATGTCTATCCCCATACCTTTAGCTGGAAGGTCACGGATATGACCGACGCTCGATTTAACCAGGTAGTCCTTACCTAAAATCTTAGTGAGAGTTTTAGACTTAGCAGGAGACTCAACTATTACTAAGTATTTAAAATCTTCTTCTTTCTTCTTTTTAACGGTGTTAGTTGCCATAGGCCTTCTTTATATGTCAAAACTTTTTGACCCTTACTGCTTATATCACATATTATTTATGAACTTACAGCTTTTTGGTTAAAAATTCTATAAAAGAACGCATTTTTTTTAAATTATCTGATTAGTTTTACTAATAAGAGTAGGTTTAAAAGCTTTAATTACTGGGCTAGAATGAAGTAAGTGCAGGCAGAAGAGCAAGAAAAAATAATTATTCAAAAAGCAGCTCTTCGCGAGATAGCAAAATTCGTATTAGCGGAAAAATTCAAATCTTCTGAAATAAAAGAAAAAATCGAAGCGGAAATAATTTTCAAACTTACTAAGCATAAAAAATTTCAAGAATCGCAAATTATTCTTTACTATAAATCTCTAAAAGATGAATTAGATTTAAATAATCTAAAAGAAAATAATCAAGAAAAGACATGGTTAGTACCGATTATTACTAAAAACAAATCACTTATTTTTATAGAAGATAATGAAGATAATGCTGAGTTAATTAAACTCGCAAATCGTCTCAAACTGAGTGATGAAGAAGAGCTTTTCAAAGACGCTCTCTTAGATAAAGTTAGTGATTATATGATTAATGAATTGGAACTAATTTTAGTTCCGAGCCTAGCTTTCTTCAAGGATAAAACGCGCCTCGGGCGCGGTGGTGGTTACTATGACAGGTTTTTCGAGAAGGTTTACAAAATGCGTGACAAGACGAAAAGTGAAGAGCCATATATCCTGGGTTTAGGAGTTAAGGAAATGGCTATTGATAAGTATCCTAGAGAAGAGTTTGATCAGGTGGTGGATGAGGTTATTTGGTTTTAGATTGCTTTATGCTAAAGCCTCTAAAGTTTTTACAAATATCCAACAGGCAACTAAATAATCTTCTCACTCAAATAATCAAGCTCTTCTGAATTATTAATCACAATCTCATAAGGACAATTATATTCCTCAATAAAATTATTCAAAGCTATTAATTTAGAAGCTTTAGTACTAGAGCCTGTCTTAATTTCAACAGGAACCAAGCCACCTGGCGCATCTATAATCAAATATTTTCAAAAAAAAGTTTGTTAGTCCTGTATCTCGGAAATAACCTTTAGAAGATTTGATTATAGTTTTACTTGTATTTTGATGATAGCTTGGAAGTTTTCTCCAAAGAAAAGTACCTTCTGCTTTGCAAGAAAAAAATCTGGATCTGGATCGATAAGGATTTGTTGCAAATTTTGTTGAAGATTTAAGCATCGATGAAGTTATTTGACTTTAATTGAAGAAAGCATTCCATAAAAGAATCTGATTTTTCATTTCCGTTAACTCATCTTCGTTTATTGGTAAAATAAAAATAAGTGCTTCTGAACAACATACAAATCCGTGAAATATTTCATTTTTTCTTTCTCAAAGAATTACTAAGAATATCTGATCCTGCTCTTTATATTCTAAAAGGTGGTGTGAATCTAAGGTTCTTTTTTAATAGCCCAAGGTACTCTGAAGATATGGATTTAGACGTAATAGGTGGAAGTGTCGAAACACTTAAAAAAAATGGTTATAAGATACTAAACGACAAAGCATTTCTAAGAAAATTACAAAGCTTTAACATAGCAGGTTTAAAAATCAATGATCCTGAAAAAGCAAAACATACAGAAACCACTCAAAGATTTAGATTAAGAATAGTCAAAGAATCAGGAGAGGAATTAGCTAGTAAAGTTGAATTTTCGAGAAGAAAGCTTGAAGAACAAGACGCCTATATAAGTGAAAACATAAATAGTGAAATTGCAAGAGCCTATAAACAAATATCGTTTTTCACTCAACACTATAAGGGAGAATATGCTTTTCTCCAAAAAGTTAAAGCGCTAGCTGGAAGAGCCCAAGTGCAAGTTAGAGATATTTTTGATATTTTCATTTTAGATTTAGCAGCTTACTGCGATAAAACACTTATACAAAAACTCGAAATTGAAATACTAGAAAAAGCTCAAGAAGAATTGCTTTCTATAAGCTACAAAGACTATCAAGGGCAAGTATTAGAGTTCCTTGATGACAATCATAGAAAAGAATTTGGCTCACCAGAGTTTTTCAAGTCACTTCAAGAGAGGGTTTTAGAATTAATAAGTCTATGAATCTTGAAATACTTAACTCAAAAGAATTTATAATCTTTAGAACAAAGGACTATTCATTAAATTATAAATTAAGTCTTTCAGCTGCAAGTCAACGTTTAAAAAGACTAGAAGAGAAACAACTTCTCACCAGAATAACAAGATCAATATGGGCAAATACTAAACATCCATATTTCACAAAACTAGCCATAGTGCCATATATATTAGGTGTAGAACAGGGCTATATTTCATTTTTCACTGCTCTACATATACATGGATTAATATCACAAATCCCGCCATCAATACAAATCGCAAGCACTGGTCATGCAAGGAAACTATCAAGCCCTGTGGGTAATTTTGAATTTATTCAAATCAAACCTCAATTAATGCAAGATGGCTTCGAGTTATCAGATAGCAAACTTAGTTATCCAATTGCAGATTTAGAGAAAGCCTTACTGGACTGTCTCTACATATCTTCAAAAAGAAATAATAGATTTAGTTCTTTTCCAGAACTTGATTTTGAAGAAACAGAGTTTGATGATAGTAAATTTATGAAACTTTTAGAGCTTGTAAAAAATCCTAAAATCAAAAACCATATTCTTACTAGGTTTTATGAGCTGAAGGGTGGATTATAAAAGTTTATTAGTCCTCTATCTAAAATAATAACTATTGGTAATTTCTTTAAAGATCCTGAATCAAAAAATACTGAGAATTATACTTTGTTACAAGAAAATATAAATGAAAATCATGAATGGGTGAATGATTTTATCAGTGAAACGCTAGCCAAAGATACAGAAGACCTAATTCTGCTCAAACAATATCAAACAAGACTAAAGGATTTATTGAATTAAGCTAAACAGCGACAGCAGAATAAAAAGCTTCACGCATCTTAGAGATTAAATCTTCACTCAGCTCAGTACCAGTCCACAACGAAAAAGACTCAGCACCCTGAAGAATTAACATTTCAGAACCGTTAATAGCGTGACATTTACGCTTACGCGCTTCTTGAAGCATTAGTGTATCTGAGTAAATCAAATCATAAACAATAGAACCTTCTTCAAGACAATTAAGTTGCAAGTCAGTGAGTGGCATTTCACCAGCAAGTCTTCCCTGTCCTACTGGAGTAGCGTTAATCAAAAGATGAGTGTCAGAAATATCAGACTCTCTATTAAAAAGTTCTACAACAAGCTCACAGTTATCTAAACGAGGTAAGTCATTAACGACTTTGTCTACATTTCGAACTCTAACTTCTATTCTCTCTACCTCTAGATCCTCAAGTGCGACTAGAACAGCTTTAGCTGCTCCACCACCACCTAAAATTGTAACTTTCTTACCTTTCAGGTCATACTCTTTCAAGCTCTCTTTAAAACCGAAGTAATCAGTGTTATAACCTTCTATCAAACCACCACGGTTTACTTTTACTGTATTTACCGCTCCGATTCGCTTAGCAAGCTTATCGACTTTATTTATATACTTCAGTATTTTCTCTTTATATGGAATAGTGATGTTCATTCCATGTAATTTCATAAGCAACTGACGAATTTCAGTTTCAAAGTTCTCTGCTGTTATTTCATATTTATCATAATTTGCTTGAATACCAGCATGCGCAATGGCCGCTGCTTGAATCTCAGGAGATTTAGAATGCTTTAAGGTCGCACCAACTACACCTAAGTTTAAGATTTCATCTCGCATAAATTGAGGTTTAAATACTCCTGTAGAGATTTTACCTCTAATGAGTGATTTTTTAACGCACCAAGTGCTTTAACCATGATTTGCGTAGCTGTAGCAGTAGTTATAACTGGAATATTATTCGATAAAGCTATCTTAGTGATAACCTGACTGTCTTCAAATGCAACTTTACCTGAAGGAACATTAAAAATTAATACGATCTCACCATTTTTAAGTAAATCTGCGATAGTAGGTCTCGCTTCATTAATTTTATAAACTCTCTGGATAGGGATATTCATCTGTTCGAGGTAATTGGCAGTACCACTAGTAGCCACAATTTCATAACCATATTTAATTAAATCTTGAGCAACTTCAAGTGAGTATTGCTTGTCTTTATCGCTATAACTCATAAAGACTTTACCTTTTTCAGGTAATTTAAGCAAAGCACCCATTTGTGCTTTAGCAAAAGCCATATAGAAGCTATCACTAACTCCCATAACCTCACCAGTACTCTTCATTTCAGGACCTAAGAAAATAGGAGTACCCTCAAATTTATTAAATGAGAAGACAGCTTCTTTTACTGAGACTTGATTTTGAGGAATACTTTTCAGCATATCTTTCACTTGTAGCTCCTCAATAGACTTTCCAGCCATAATTAAACTTGCAAGCTTAGCCCAAGGAATACCTGTAGCTTTACTTATAAATGGAACGCTACGACTAGCTCTAGGGTTCACTTCGAGGATATATAACTCATCATCTTTAACAGCGAACTGGATATTCATCAAGCCAATAACATTTAAACTCTTAGCAAGCTTATCTGTAGCTTCTTTGATTTGAGTAAGTATATTCTCTGAGAGAGTTTGGCTAGGGTACACAGAAGCAGAATCACCACTATGCACTCCTGCATACTCAACGTGCTCCATAATACCAGCGATCACGACATCTTTAGTATCTGAGATAGCGTCAACATCTACTTCTAAAGCTTCATCTAAAAACTTATCGATAAGAATCGGGAATTGAGAATCTTCTAAAATAGTCTGCTCAATCCAGTTATCAAGCTCAAGTTCAGAGTAAGCTATCTCCATACCCCTCCCACCTAAAACATAACTAGGTCTCAGTACTACTGGATAACCTAACTCTTCGGTTATTTTTTTAGTTTCTTCGATACTGCTTGCAATAGCGTTTCGTGTCTGCCTCAAGCCAAGCTTCTTAACTAAAGCACCGAATTTATCTCTATCTTCAGCTAAAGCAATAGATTCAGGTTGAGTACCAATGATTTCAACACCTCGCTTTTTAAGTTCTTCAGCGATATTGAGTGGAGTTTGTCCGCCGAATTGCACTATAGCACCATGCATTTTATTACCTAAGCTCTCTTCGCGCTTCCAGATACTCATTACATCTTCAACTGTAATCGGTTCAAAATATAATTTATCACTGGTATCAAAATCCGTAGAAACAGTTTCTGGATTATTGTTCACCATTATAGTTTTATAACCGGCATCTGAAAGTGCTTGTGCTGCATGCACACAACAATAATCAAATTCAATTCCTTGACCGATTCTATTAGGACCACCACCTAAAATCATTACTTGTTCACCAGCTACAGGAGTAATTTCATCTTCCAAATCATAACTAGAGTAATGGTATGGAGTATATGATTCAAACTCACCAGCACAAGTATCAATAGTTTTAAATACAGCACTAATATCGTTTAATTCTCTAAATTTAACAATTTCATGTTCATGAATTCCAGTAATAGCCGAGATTTGTCTATCAGAGAAACCTAATTCTTTAATTTCTCTCATAAACTCTACAGTAAATTCACCTATAGCTGTATTTTCTTTAATCTCTAAAGTCTTTTCTACCAAATGCTCTAAATGCTTTAAGAACCATTTATCAATTTTAGATAAATTATGAATCTCATCTAAGCTAAGCCCTAAATAAAAAGCATCAAAGAGTTGATAAACACGTTTAGAGCTAGGAGTTGCTATCTCTTTTCTAATCTCTTTAGCGCGCGAGATTTTCTTTCTTTCACTCATTTCTCTTTGAAGAAGAGAAGGGTTAATAAAACCAAAAGAATCCTTAGCCTCAATACTTCTAAGTGCCTTCTGGAAAGACTCTTTAAAAGACCTAGCCACTGCCATGGTTTCACCCACAGACTTCATCTGGGTACCTAGCTTATCTTTCACTCCTGGAAATTTTTCAAAAGCGAACTTAGGAATCTTAGTTACTACATAATCTAAAGTCGGCTCAAAGCTCGCCATAGTAGTCTTAGTAATATCGTTAGGGATTTCATCTAAGCTATAACCAACTGCAAGCTTAGCTGCAATCTTAGCGATCGGGAAACCAGTCGCTTTAGAAGCTAAAGCACTAGAACGCGATACACGTGGATTCATCTCGATAACGATAAATTCACCAGATTCTGGGTTTAATGAGAACTGAATATTACTACCACCAGTCTCTACTCCTACACCTCTAATTACCTTAATAGAAGCATCTCTAAGCATTTGATACTCTTTATCGGTAAGGGTCTGAGTCGGAGCAACAGTAATACTATCTCCAGTGTGAACTCCCATAGGGTCAAAATTTTCAATCGCACAAATAATTACGACATTATCCTTAAGATCTCTCATGACTTCAAATTCGATCTCTTTCCAACCTAAAAGTGATTTTTCTACTAAAACCTGACGTGTAGGACTTGCGGCTAAACCTTTAGCTATAGCTTCATCTAGCTCATCAAAGTTATAAGCTAAACCACCACCGTAGCCTCCTAAAGTAAATGCTGGTCTTAAGATTAAAGGAAAACCTATTTCCAGGGCTACTTCACGAGCCTCAGAGATAGTATTAACTGTCTTAGAGCTAGGAGTAGCAAGCTCCAGTCTATCCATTAAATCTTTAAATAATGCTCTATCCTCAGCAAGTTCAATCGCTTCGAGCTTAGCTCCGATTAATTCAACGTTATATTCATCGAGAACCCCAGACTTAGCAAGATCAACAGCTGCATTTAAACTAGTCTGACCTCCCATGGTCGGTAAAATAGCATCTGGTTTCTCTTTTTTTATAATTTTAGTTAAGCACTCAAGGTTAATCGGCTCAATATATGTCTTATCAGCGAAATCAGGATCAGTCATGATAGTAGCTGGATTACTATTTACTAAAACTACTTCAAAACCTTCTTCTTTTAAAGCTTTACAGGCTTGGGTACCAGAATAGTCAAATTCACAGGCTTGACCGATAATAATGGGACCTGCACCAATAATCAGGATTTTTTTAATGTCTTGTCTTTTAGGCATTAAAACTACATTCTACTATTTTCACCAAGATATTTTTCAATATTATTTAGTAAAAACCTTAAAGATTGCAATACTTTTACTAACTGACCAGTCTTATTTGAGTCTAGTAATTCAACCCATTTAGCCTTATTAAAACTTGTAACTTTATTTCTTCCAAGACTGTTTACCTTTGACCCTAAATTAAAGCAATGAATTAAATTAAGATAAACCACAGTTCATCACGATAACACAATCTATATTTTCAATCATGTTACACGAAAATGACGACTCAAGATTAAACTTTTGAAATATTTACCAAATAAGTAAATACTTTTTAACAAAACAGACTTATTTTGCGTTAAAATAGTATATACTAAAGCCTTCAAAGAGATATCGACGAAGATAAAAATCTAGTTAGGAGTAACTACTACTTGATTCAAACCCAGGACAACGTGCAAGGCAGCACGCAAGATTTGAATACGAAAGGGACTACTGCCGTAGTTACCAATACAGTTGCGCCTGAAATTAAAGTAAAATTAGCAGAACAAACTAAAAACCATGAAAGCATATCTAGCACAGCAAATAAATCTCAAGAAATAGAGGAATTACACCAAAGTTCTATCCCAGCTTCTCATAGCATGGAACAAATCAAACGCCTACAAGAACTTAGAGAAATTCTTATGAGTGGCGACACTGAAAAAAACAAAAAGAATGACGCACTAGCCCTAGACTTAGTAGAAGTAGTTAAAAGTAATTTAGATCCAAGCAGCGCAAAATTAGAAGAACATTCTGAGTTTTTAAATGAACTTCAAGCTCTAATCCTTGATAATAAATTCTCTGATGCTAATCAAAAAATTACTGAAATAGCGAAGTCCATCGAAGATGATATAAAAGTAAGAAATTTCAAACCCCAGAAAAACTTACAAGGTGGTGGCTTTCATACATTAATTGATACTACAATTCAGCATTTATTAGGAAATGTAGCTGGACCAGCTACAGTTAAATTAGTAGAAAAAATACTGGGTATTCCTATCAAAAAAGCGAATTTAGGTGAAGCTGAAATACACGCTGAAGTCGGAGCTGGGACAGCAGGGTTCCAAACAGCAGAGATGTTAATTGGTGGGCATATGCTAGGTTTACCAGGTAAAATACCTGGCTGGAATGGTATCGACCCTATATTTGAAAATATCTCTAAGAAGTTTACAAACTGGATAGAAACTAAGAATCCTAACTTTAAAATCAACTTTAATAACACTGTCGATAAATTCGTGAAGCAAGCTGTGAACTTAGTTGTCGGCTTTTTTGGCAAAAATGAAAATAAACCAATTAATGAAGGTACTAAAATCTATGACGATGAGTTACAGAATGAAATAGATAATTACATAAAGAATAGGCATGAAATCGAACATCAAGACCCTGAAGCTCGAGTAAATATTGTGAAGAAAATGGTTCATGCAGACTTTGAAAATAAAACCGGTAAGAAGATGCAAAAACCACTCCATCTTGCAATGGATTATGCATTTAAGACTACTAATAATGGGCACATGAGTAAACATAGTTTACTCATGAATGAACTTGCTTTAGCAATAAAACCATACCTAGACAAATTAGGACCACTAGGAAAATTAGCATACGACACACTTTATTGGGTAGTTCCAAACCACTATATTTTTGGATTCAGACCAGCAGGTCAGTACATGCTAAATGATAAAGAAAAGTATCTAGTAGACAGGGCAAATGAAATTAAACATCCATTAGGAAAGCCGCTTGAAGCTGTGACAGCACATTAATTTTCGACTTCAGTTTAATAATTTATAGTTTTAAAATATAAAGAGAAACAAAAAGAAGATACAAACATACACTAAGTGGTATTATCTTAAGCATGATTCGTAGAACATGTCAAGCGCTCACTTCTCACTCCCAAGCTAAAATAAATACTGAACAAAGAACTGTTTCACGTCTCAAACAAAAGCCAAGATTACCTGCAAAGGTAGATCCTGAAAGTTTAACATCACAGGGAGAAATCAGTTTTGGAA
Organism: uncultured Candidatus Melainabacteria bacterium; assembly: GCA_937927525.1. Lineage (GTDB taxonomy): Bacteria > Cyanobacteriota > Vampirovibrionia > LMEP-6097 > LMEP-6097 > DT-14. The sequence goes on along the minus strand of CALBDR010000367.1, from coordinate 8,937 downwards.
GCGAAACTTATTCAAATTTTATTAAATACTTAATTAGAGCGGAGAAAAGGCTAGAAAATTTACTTAATACTGCTGCTAAGGCTGATCCTCTCATGAGTAAAGTTAAGGAGCCTCTATATCTAGAGAGTACTAGCTCTCAAAGCTCTGCTGAAAAATTTAATTTTTTTAGTATAGTACTTTCTAATGCATTAGGCTTAGATCCTCAAAGTGATGATCCTAAAGCTATTAAATTAAATACTGATAACAAAGAGATTATAATCAAAAAACTAAGAACTGAGCTCCTTAAACCTGAAAGAGTAAATGAATTTAATAGTCCTTCCTCCAAGGAGTTCATTCGCTCATTTATAGCTAGAAATAAGAATGCAAGTAATGATGATTTTCTCGCAGATTTATTTAAAAGCTATTCCGAAGTTTTAAATTCTCAAACTCAGTCAGAAGCTTTTTTTCATATGTTCAACTCAGATACTTTTGAGGAGGTCAGAAAGAAAAATATGGCTCGATATCGAATCTATGTGGAAACACTCTCAGAAAGCTTAAACCCTATAGCTCAGGCTATTAAGGGTCTAATACCTTCACAGAGGATAATTGATGCTAGAGTTAATGAACAAATAATCAATGCTTTTACAAAACTCTCAAATAAAGAAAAACAACCAATAGAAAAACAAACGAAAGGGTTTGGAAGTGAAAATCAGATGTCTCATAAAAGTGATAACCCTGTGACTCAAACTTTAAAGAATATTCAGACAAAATTTCATGAAATTTACAAAAAAATCCAAACAGATCCTTTATTTAAGAGATTTACAATTGAGTCAAATTTCATTTATGATCTAATTGATTTAAAATATTGTCTTGATGATATTTATCCTAAATATAGAAGGGCTCTAGAAAGTAAAGAAAAACAATTAAAATCTCAGAAAGCAGTATCAGGACAAAGAAGAACAGTTAACAATAATGACAAACTTACTATCATTAGAAGTCTTTTAAATCAACTGGAATCTAAATTCAAGAATGTTGTTAATCTCAGCAAAAAAGTTATTACAAAGATTGATGAAAAACATGAATTTTCACAAGAAGAATATGAGCAATATAAAGCAGATTTTGAATTAACCCCTCAATTTTTTGAACCTTGCGAGTATAATGAAAATCTAAGTTTTGATGATGTAAAAAGAGAACTTTTAGAAGGTAATAAGACTCCTTTCCGAGAAGGAGTAGATAAAATCCGTAAAGAGTTACTTCATTACAGGTTATTATCAAAGGCTAAAACCACCCAACTAGACTGTAGAGAAATTGATAATGAAATTCAAAAACAAAAAGAAAAGCTTAACAAACTCTTCACTGACTATCTAGTAAGAAGTAACACTGACTTCAATAAACATAGTATTTTAAAAAGTAGGCATATACCTAAAAATATTGATTTTTTCCCTTACTTTGAAAATCCATATCTTTGCTTTGATATTTTAAGGTTTTGGGAAAATGTAATCAAACCAGAAGACTTAAATGATCCTCAAAATTTACTATTAAGTAATAGTCAAAATGAGCAATATATTCGCCCAGAAACAGAGAAGCTATTCTCTACTTTTCCTAATGATCACAGTTACAGGATAAATAACTATGAAAATTACCCTAATATTGGAGATTATTCAGAATCTCGTATGGGGGTGGCTCTTAGATACCTAGCAGATTCTGCTGAAGATTATACTGTTATATTTCCTAATGCCGTGGGACCAATAAATACCGAACTAGGTATAGACTTTGTAGTTATAAAAAATATTAATCCTGATCTTGCAGAGATTCATTTACTAGATTGTAAAACTAGCTATAGAAATACTAAATCAACATCAGATAAAACACAATTCGAAACCCTACTTAGCCCCAAAGGAACACATTTTTCAAATGACAGAAAAAGACTAAGTACTCAAATGCTTATTAAATTAAAAAATCATTTTAAAAAACGTGTCAGAAGTCCCCTCGAAATTGCAAAAGGAGAAGAAATCCGAAAAGTAACAGAAGATTTTTTAAGTAAAGTTAAAGAACTAAAAGATGCACAAGATCCAGAAATAAAAAACGTATTTAACATCCCTAATAACAGAGAGGGTAGATTGCTTGAAAAAGAACTTTGGGTAAATATTAGAGCAATACAAGACAATTATGAAGCTAATCAAGCTCAATAACACCTACATAGGGTAGCTCTCTAAACTTCTGAGCGAAGTCTAAACCATAACCCACTATAAAGTGATCTTCAATTTCAAAACCAGTAAAATCAGCAGATACTGTCTTAAACTCATCTAATCTTCTACATGGTTTATCGAATAAAGCCGTAATCTTACAAGACTTAACTTCAACTTGTTGCTCAAAGTAATCTTTCAAAAACTTAGCAGTTCTTCCAGAATCGACAATATCTTCTACAACTAAAACATCTTTACCATGAAGAGCAGGCAAGGATAAGTCAACAGCTTTAATCTTCCCAGAACTTTTAGTTCCATCTTCATAACTAGATAATTTTATAAACTCTAACTGACATGGTACTTTTAACTCTCTTACTAAGTCAGCAGTAAAAATAAACGAGCCTTTTAAAACACCTACTACAATAAGATTATCTAAGTCCTTATAGAATTCTGAAATCTCTGAAGCTAACTCTTTTATTCGACTAGCCAGGGTTTCTTCTGAATATAGAACTTTAATTTCCTCTTTTTTCAAGGTTTCAAGCATAAGCGAGCTAAATTATAGCAAAGTTTGTTTTGTGAAAACTGTGGGTAAGTTTATTCTAAAACTGCCCATCTAATTCAAGGTGAATTTTTTTCTGTTTAATAGTAAAGAATTTCCCTTTACTAAAGTTAATTCTATGAAAACCACCTTCAGAGATAGCATCTAAAAACTGATTACAAAAATCAATATTAGAAGTAAAAAATTCAGCAAGTATTTTCCTCTGTAATACACGGTGTATTTTACGAAAAGCTTTTAGCTCAAAGGGTAACCTACCTAAATAAGCTAAAGAAAGCTGATAGTGCATCTCAATAAAATCTTGCTCTTCTGCAACTATTTTCGATAGGCGATTAACATTATTTAATATATTTGGATTGATTTTTTTAGCTTCAGGTAGAATCTCATGCCTTATTCGATTACGCGAATATTCTAAAGAAGAATTACTAGGGTCTTCTTTAAATTCCAGCTCATTTTGCTCTGCGTAAGCTGCTATTTCTTGACGCTCAATTCCTAAAAAAGGTCTGTGAATTTTTATTTCCCCTTTTTGCTCAGCATCTGAAAGCAGTCTCTGCTCAGGTATACCCTGTAAACCATAACTTGAAGTACCACGAAATATTCTAAATAAAACAGTTTCAACTTGATCATCGAGCTGATGAGCAAGCAATAAATCTTTAATCTCTTTTTCATTACAGATTTTAGAAAAATATTGATAACGCTTTTCTCTTGCAGCATTCTCAGTTTTCTCATCATCTTCAAAACTAAAGCGTTGCATATGAAAATTCATACCTAGTTCCTCGCTGTAATTCTTCAACCAATCAGCAATATCAGCAGAACTACTATGCCAAGCATGATCACAATGCAACACATGAAGTTTATTTTTAGGATATAGAGCAGCAAAAACAGTTAATAAGACCATAGAATCTAAGCCACCAGAACAAGCTATTGCAAGCTCTGGCAAATCTAATAGATTAGCTTTAATAAAGTCCTTTATCGTATTATGAACTTTAGTATGAACTTCACTCAACTTCTTCTTTGAAATCTGAATCTGCATATCTCGAACTAACTTTATCAGCAGGGATAATTTCTTCTTGTTTTTTTAAGACATTAACTCTTTTAGATATAAACAAAAGACCATCAAGCTTAGGGTCTACTATACCTTTATAGAGAAGGGCTGTAGCACTAACAAGCTCATTATAGCTACTTACATTTGCTTTAAACAATCTCTCTAGCTTATTACCAGAGATACTTTGATACTCTTCATCAGGTAAAATTGGATTTTCTTCGTATCGAATCAACTCTTTTTCAATTATTGAAGAAACACTAACGTCCTCATCAGCAGCAAAGTACAGAGTAGCTGAATAGTCTTGTCCTTCACGAACTTGCTCTGGGGCACTAAAGTAGACATAATGCTCATCAAGCATATTCTTAGCAACACCATAAGTAACTGTGGTTAATTCAAAATTAATATCATCTGAATCTATCTTCCAGTCTTTACCGTATTTCTTTAAATACCAACTTCCCTGTGACAAGGCATTAATCTTACCCTTCTCTTTAAAATCTTCATTTATTTCTTTAGTTGAACCGATGAAGTAATCAACAGTAGTAACTGTTGAGTATTGGTCTTGGTTACGAAAAGCACGCTTCCTATTTAGAATCTGAATATCTGGGTAATTTGACCATAATTTCTCAGTAAGCTTTTTATACTCAGCTTTAGTAATACCATCACCACTAATAAATGTTTTACTGTAATAAGCCATTACTTCATCAATATCATGTGCATTCCATGCTTCATAAAATTTATCCAAAACCATAGCTACTGGGTGAGTTTTTTCTTTATCTAAACCTTTAGAAAATGCACTAGGTGAACAGACAGTTATGGAAGCGCAAAAAGTTAACGCAATTAAAAATAAACGGAGGCTATTAAAAAAGTTTATTATCATCTATATGAATATGATAATAGATCTTGCAAAAGTATTCAGGAAGGATAAGCTTGAAAGTGTACATTATGGCATCGCTTGCCATATGAAAGAAGGTGAAATCCTTAATTCATGGGGTGATATAGATTTTAAATGTTTCACGAGGTCTATGATAAAACCGATACAAACTAAAGTTTCCTTAAGTATTTTAGAAGAAAGTTTAGAAGATGAATTTTTAGCAATAGCCTCAGCCTCCCACACTTGTGAGCCCATGCAATTAGAGTTTATTCATAAATTAGCCAAAAAATTTAATTTATTTGAAGGGCAAATTCAAGTCGGGCTCGAAAAAAACAAAAAAATAGTTCTTGAAAGCCGATTCGAACACAACTGTGCTGGTAAACATCTACTAATGCTTGCTGCTGCAAAAAAACAAGGTTTTCACTTAGACGATTACCTTAAAGAAGATCATCCAATTCAACAAGCTGTAGAAAAAGAAATTATGCATCTTTTAGGAAGAGATCAGCCGCTTGATAAAGCAATAGATGGCTGTGGATTGCCAACTTATTATATGAGTATTAAAGAAATGGCCGCTTTGTTTTTAGGCATGCTTAAAGATTCACTCTATGATGGTATTTTCCGCTCAATGAATGAATACCCTGTAATAATAGGTGGTGAACATCAAATAGATTCGCTTATTATGTATCATCACCCAGGCAAATTTATTGCAAAAGGTGGGGCAGAGGGTTTAATGATGGTAGTCAACCTTGAGAAAAAAGAAAGCCTGGTTATCAAAATCATTGATGGCTCTCACAGAGCGAAGCCTGTGGTTACGAAAGTATTACTAGAAAGAATAGGTTGGATTGAAAAAGATAGCTTCACTATCGACACTCAGATTTACAACAGTCACGGTAACGCAGTTGGAGAAATCAAGGCTAGTATATAGTAAGCTAAAGATATGCACGATGAGAATTGCTTATTTTGTAAGATTATTAGAGGTGAAATCCCTTCAGAAAAAGTCTTTGAAGACGATAAGATTTACTGCTTCAAAGATATAAACCCTGCTGCTCCTCAACATATTTTAATCATCCCAAAGATCCATATTGAATCTTTAGACGCGATGGAAGATCAGCACAAAGGATTATTTGGGGAGATAATGTTCAGGGCTTCTCAGCTAGCTAAAGAATTAGGCTTCAACAAAGAAGGCTACAGAGTAGTCGCTAACACTAATGATTTTGGTGGTCAAACCGTTCATCATTTCCATCTACACTTGATTGGTGGAAGAAAACTTACTTGGCCTCCAGGTTGAGTTTTTATATTCCGAATCAAAACTCTTATATGTAAAATACTAAAGTTTCTAAGATTTGCTATATTAGTTTTTATGCCAATAAACAACGAAGTTACTACTGTAGGAATAGATCTAGGCGGTACTAAAATCGCCGCAGCCCCTGTTCAAGGCACGACATTAATCAACTCAGAAATTAGAAAAGAAGCTACGCCACAGACAAGCAACTCAGAAGAAATCTTAGATTTAATGGCAAAAATGGTTTCAGAAATCTCAGAAACTAATGAAGTCTCTGCTGTAGGTATTTCAACAGCAGGAATGGTTAATGATAAAGGTGAAATGATCGGTTCATGTGGAAACATCCCAGCATGGAAAGGTACTAAGGTAAAAAAAGAGCTTGAAGCGAAATTAAAAATACCAGTTTTCGTAGAGAATGATGCTAACTGTGCAGCCTATGGTGAATATATGGCTGGCTCTGGAAAAGACTACAAGAGCATGATCATGGTTACTTTAGGAACAGGCATCGGTGGGGGAATCATTTTCAATGATCAAATTTGGAGAGGAGCTCACTTCGGTGGTGGTGAAATCGGTCACTTAAAGCTTCATAGTAATAAAACTAGAAGATGCACCTGCGGTGCGTGGGATTGCTGGGAAGCTTATGCTTCAGGTACTGGCTTAAATAATACAGCTAGAACTTTCATGGCAAACCCAAATATCGATAACTATAAATTAATGGAAATGTATAACCATGGTGACACAGATGCTATCGAAGTAATTTCGGTATGGCACGATCATGTAGCCCAAGGGATTGCAACTTTGACCAACAGCTTAGATCCAGAAGCATTCGTTATCGGTGGCGGTTTAGCTCAATTTATCAACTATCCTAAACTTAATAAAAAAGTAAAAGATAAAGTTGTTGATGCTTTAAAGCCTTTCGTGAATATCATCGAAGGTAAATTAGAAAATGATTCAGGAATGATCGGTGCCGCTTGTCTAGCGAATGTAGAACTAGCAAACCAACAAGTTGCTGTTTAAACCTTAATTAATCTGGATGAAGTATCGACTAAGTCATCTGGAAGATTGTTCTTCAAGCTCAAAAGTGCTTGATTCTTGTACCTATTATCAATAAACCCTTTAGCAATACCTGCAATCCAACTAATTACAGGTATTTGCTTGATCCCACTGTAAGCATTATCGACTTTCTTTTTCCACCACTGAATACTATCTAAATCTTTTACAACACCACCAAACTCAACATGCATTTTACCAATACCTCTTTTAACAGTATTTAGAAACAATTGTTCTGAAGCTAAGCCTACTGCCTTTAACTTAATACTATCCTCTAAAGACTTCAGATCATGATCACTAATTTCTTCATGTTTTCTAACTTTATTAAACAAACCAAGTGATCTAATAGACACTAAGCTAATAGCTGGTAAATCTAAGACGACATTCTTAATCCTTTGAAGAAGTCTAACAAAGCCATTGCCCAGGTCTCGAACTCCTTCTCCGCGATTATCACCTAGATATGAAATACTTCTGAATATCTTAGAAATAGCTTGTAGCCTTCTATCATCATTAGCTTCTCTTGCTTTTGAATTGAATTTCGTACTTGATAAAAAGCGGAGTGCTTTATCCATAAAGCCATCAACTTTATCTTTCATTTCAGGACTAAGGTCTAGGAAGTTTGTGAGTTTATGTAATTTCTCGGTCAGTACAAATTTCTCTTCATAAATTTCATGTTTTTCTTCTTCCATATTTAAAGCATTTTCCTCAGCAACAGCAGTAGCTTCAGCACCAAGAGCTTCCTCTTCCGACACTACTTTATTTTCAAGGGCATCTCTATTTACATTATTCAACTCATCTTCAGAAGTTGCGCTAACCCCTTTTTCTGTAAGCTTACCTACAAAGCCATTCCAGTTATCTTTAAAACGCATAGCGTTAATCACAGAACCACCTAAACCATTTACCAACTGAGATAAGTTACCTTTAGTATTTCCAAAATAACTATTCAAATCAGTAATTGCTCTTGCAAAAGGTAAAAACTTAAGTCCAGTTTCTGCAATATCATTTGCCATGTGACTTAATTCATGATTAGGATGGGGATTATGTTCGGGATCAGCATTTTCAATCATGTCTATTGCAAGAGCAATAAATTTAAAACTTGCAAAAAACTTCATTGTACTATCAAACACTAACCTTAAAGGCTTAGTAACAGCAGTAACCATTGATCCAATTGGCCCTTTATTTAATCTTTCATAACGATTATGAGCTGAGTTTAGTAAAAATGCAGGAATTGCATCATACATTAACTGCATTTGTTTTTTGCTAATTTTATTATCAAATTTCTTTGCAGCATACTTAGATGGTAAGTTAAATAAGTTTTGGAAAGGTTTTTCAAACTGAGAAAGACTTTCAGTTTCCTCCTCAAGCCTCTGATGATGTGCTCCAAAGAAGTTTTTAACTAGTGCGAACAGTAAACCCAAGTTAAGCATGGCTTTGGGAATGTTGTCAGAACGCTTATGATATTTTTTATACTTTTCAATAGCATTCTTTAATCCCTCCGTGTTGACATTACCTTCTTTGTCCATAATGTCATCTACAGACAGCGTATACCTTCGATCTTCTTTTACAGTCTTTACTTTTTCATCATCTGGAATACCATCAGCATCTTCAGCTTTTGAAAGTTTTTTAATATCATCATCTTTAGGGACAACACTATTAGTAGCTTCATTATTAGATAGGACTTCATCATTACGTGGCAAATCAGCAGCAGGCTGTGCAGCTTGCTGAGCTAGATTCATAAGATTTATGGGGTTATTTGCCATTGACTAATGTTTTATCGATTTGTTATGATAAAAACATCTCGTATCACACATTATTATAGCAACCGTATATACTTATTGCAAATTGTAGATAATCAAAAACTGCCCTCTAAAAATGCATATTGAGGAAAAATGACCCCTGAAAACTCTTCTGAGGAATAACTAGAATCAATATTCAGGAGATAAGAAAAATGGAAAAAAAGTCCAAAGA
>CALBDR010000366.1 GCA_937927525.1 uncultured Candidatus Melainabacteria bacterium | reverse complement strand
CCTAATGAAGAACTTCTCTCCAAGTGGAAAGGCGAGTGTCAATCCATTGCAAAAGTGAGTCTTAAAGATGCTCCCACTGTGCCAGTAACGGGAGACATTAGGAAAGGATAAGTTTGGAATACGATGCTTAATCATGGCATTGAGTCAAGTTCTTGTTGCCTTATATCTGCCTTCCTTTTAATCTCATCAAGATCTAGATTATGCTCATGCATAATCTCTCGGTATCTATAGTCTGAGAGGATTTGCTCCTCTGGTCGATAACTACAAGGAGCTACCTCATATCTATTTACTTTATTATAGGTACAATAACTTGCATAGTAAAGACTTTCTATCGGTCGATAAGCTCCTTTTAATGCTATCTTTACTTCGACTTCAGCCGCTAGCTTCTCTACAAACTCATATAGACCATCCGGACTAGAGTGATAAATTCTTAGTTCACCATACTTTTCTTTGATCTGATCAATTTGAATTAGTGGCTTGTACCACCAATTGTAAAATTCAGCGTAGTTGGTAATCCACAATCGTTCTAGGTAAAAAGTATAAAGCCGAAAGGCTGCTTTAATTCTTTTCCAACCTCTCACGAAGACATTGTTTGACTCATACTTGCGTAGATGCTTGTCAGGGCCAAAGAGTGCCTTTACTGGTCGAGCGAGTAAGCCCTCCCATGAGTTTTTCAACGTCCACCATTCTTTAAATGCTAGGTTGTAGCGGATTCCATACATCTCATCTAAACTAGACATCATTTCATAAAGTTCTGGTGCCCAACCATTGGGAGCGTATGTTCCACAACGGGCTTTATACTTCATTAACTTACCAAGCTTGTCTTGATACTTTTTGTTTTCTTCAGTATCCCATTTGTCGTGATAAGTTACTTCGTTATTATACATTATGCTTCCTTTTTATCCATTTCTCCATGAGTGTGAGCTTATGTAATAAGTATCAGTTGGATATTCATGAAAGGTGTCTTCGCCATTTGTATCTATCAACATTACCCTATACCCTCTACCATATACAGCTCCCTTGTCTAAAGAAATAGCCCAGTGTGCTACATCGGGATGCTCATGAATTGCGTGTCCAAATATGATTTTATATTGTGCTAACTCCTTACAGGGTTCGTGCTCGTACCACTTTAGATAGCCAGGAATGTCGCTAGTCTCTTCTGGGTCTTGTGGATCATAAGAACGTCTGTACATTAGAGTTCTTTTTGTTTGTTCAAGCAGAGGCTTGGTAGGATCGACTCCTGCATGAACTACAACATATCTTTTTGGTAACTTAATTATGTGAGGGATCGTTCGAAACCAAGAG
>CALBDR010000365.1 GCA_937927525.1 uncultured Candidatus Melainabacteria bacterium | reverse complement strand
CAATACCAATACCTGCTTTCTTCGACACATACTTTACAATAGCAGAAGAAGTAGCATTAATACTATCAAGAGAATCATCGGTCTCGATAAGAACACAAGAAGAGAACTGACGAATCGGAGTCCGTACCCCAGACATAATAGGAGTAGGGAGAGAAATATCAAAGTTAGAAATAGCGTGATAAAAGTCTCTAACATAACGAAGTCTCTTTCCATTGTGGTATCTGTGGAAAAGTGTGGCTGCAATTAACATGTATGCAAACTGAGGTGTCTCATAGATGTCGCCCGTGTATCTGTTCTTTACAAGATACTTGCCACGGAACTGTTCCATCGCTGCATACGTTAGGTAATCATCTTTCTTGTGATTGATCTGATTATCAAGAAAGTCCCATTCGTCTTCTGTATACCACTCAAGAAGCTGAGGTTCATAATATCCTTTATCGATCACACTCTTCACATGATCAAACAAACGTGGAGGCTCAAATTGGCCAAACACTTGCTTACGAAGATGATAGTTAATTAAACGACCAGCAACATACTGATAGTTTGGAGTTTCCTCACTGATCAAATCAGCAGAAGCCTTGATGAGAGTCTCTTGGATATCATTACTCTTGATGTTGTTATAGAATTGAACATGTGATCTGATTTCAATTTCCGATGGAGATACCCCTGTGATATCATCACATGCCCAACTAACAACTTTGTGGAATTTATCGAGATTTAGAGGCTCTTTCCGCCCATCTCTTTTTAAGACGTAGATTTCTGACATAGAGTTTCCTTTAGCACTTACGCCATTTGGCAAGCGCTAGCTTAAGACTAAGACCTGAGTGAGTGTTCGCTTGAATCATTTCAAGGACTTGAGATTTTGTGTAACCATTGAGAATCATCTCGTTTATATCTTTTTGTTCAATCTGTTCAGGCCAAATTACTACTTTGGCTTGAGGATTTACATTCTCGATAATTTTCATAAGCTGCAAATTGCGTGGCTGGTTATCAAAAACGTAAGTTAATTTTTCTATCGGTAGTAGTTGTTCGATTTTCTTGAAGTCAGTACTTCCCGCGGCAACAGCATTAGGAAGAAACATACTGTCAATTGGACCTTCCGTTACATAGATTTCTTGTGTATGATTTATGTTCGGTAGGTTATATATCAAAGGGAAGTCTTTTGAAATCTTTATAGTAAGGTACCTGAGACGATTATTATCAATCGCTCTACAAGACAACGCAACGACATTTCCTTTCGAGTCGTAGAATGGTATACCAAGACGTGATTCGTTACCAATAACACGGTCTTTATAGTCTTCGAAGATATCTTCTAGTTTCTGTACATCAGGTATGTAATATAGGCGTGAGAACGATTCTCTGGGGATCTCTCGGTCGATCACATACTTCTTAACATCATTGCTGTCTGCTAATTTGTCTAAAGTAGTAAAGTTCTCATCGAGTACATTTTTCTTTTTTTGCTTCTTTGGCTGAAACTTGAAGTCGAGAGTATTGGTAACCTTTGGCTGGTTATTCGAAAACCCTTCTTTGAATGTTTCGAGTCTGTACTGCTTAGCTAGGTTTGGATCTAGGTGACTAATTAAACCATAGAGGTTTGTTCCATGGCCACAGTTATGACATTTGAAGTTGAGTTTACCTTCAACACCATACACGTATCCTCTCGCTTTGTGCTTGTTCTTTGAAGAATCGCCACAAAAAGGACACCTACAATTATAAAGAGACTCGCCTTTGCGTGCAAACCTTTCAAGTTGCGTAGACAACAGGTTCACGTATTTCGTATCAATCCACATGCTCATTCCAATATTATATCACAAAAAATGTGGTATTACAACAGCGATTGGACTACCGGAATCTGGGCAACCAGAAAACCTATTGTTGTTGCAACACCAATAATAAACCACTTATTCTTTTCAATACTTGTCACACGATCAGAAAGATTAGTCAATCGCTCCATAATTTCGCGATCGTCTTTCTCTTGCTGGTCAATATGTGACTGTTGAATAGTGATCATTTTATCAAGACTTGAGGTGACTTCAGTGAGTTTATCAATGGTCACATCGAGCTTATCAACAATCTTATACAGACTGCTCATATCTTTTTTCAGAAGGGCAACATCAGTCTTAATATCGTTGCCATCTTCATCGAAGTATCCGGCCATTGTACACCTTTTTATTATTCTGGGAAAGAGTTATTTGTATTTATTTTACCTGTGTTTCAGAAACAACTGTATCATCCGCGTTTGGATCAGGAGATACAGCTTCTTCATAGTATACAATAATCTCTGTTTGCTGATTGATATATCTTCTCAATTCAGCAATATTGAGTGCAAGATTTTCATAGTCTCTCATAGAAAGTGTTACATAGGC
>CALBDR010000364.1 GCA_937927525.1 uncultured Candidatus Melainabacteria bacterium | reverse complement strand
CTTAGATAGAGACTCAGATTCAAGACTAACGATAACCTAACGGTTTAGATAGATGACAGCAATCGCAACACCATCATTTAAAAAAGCAATCATCGAGAATCTGATAACTGATCTAGCAGATTCCGGAGAGACTTACTACTTAGCTATCGGTAAGTCTGATGCTTGGGATGAGAATGAAACTGTACCGACTACGGTTAATACTAGAGAAGAAGAGCGCAAGTTCAGGTCTAACATGCAGTCGATCAAGAAGATCTCTGACGGGACCTTCGCTGCAACAAGATACAACTGGTCTTCCGGTACAGTCTATAAAGCATATAACGATGCAGTAACTCTAGCATCTCTCGGTGCATACTACGTATTCACTGAATCTCAAAGAGTCTATATCTGCATAGAGCAGGGCAAAGATGATGCTGGTGTTACTCAGATCTCGTCTGTGAATCCAGACACTATAGGTACCGGTACGGCTCCTGTAAGAACTGCAGACAACTATGTATGGAAGTACCTCTTCTCTATCACCTCTGTAAACACTAACAAGTTCCTTTCGGCTAACTTCATTCCAGTGAGCTTGATTCTTACTGCTGGCAATCTTATTGAGACTGAGCAGCTGAATGTTCAAAACTCGGCTGCAGCAGGATCTATCATTGGATATCGAGTAGTTACACCGGGTACCGATTATCCAGACAGCTGTCAGCAGGTCTCTGTTGTAGGCAACGGCACTGGTGCAGGAGTGACTATTAAGACTCTTAACGGCGCAGTAGTCAAGGCCACCATTGAGGACTCGACTGATGGGTCTCTTAAGATTGGATCCGGTTACAGCTTTGCTGATGTAGTTATCGGCGACTCCAACAATGGAGCCGCAGTCATCAAGCCAATCGTTTCTATTAAAGGCCTTGGTGCAGATCCAAGAGAGGATATTAATGCCAATCATATCATGTTCAACTCGCAGCCTTCAGGCAGCGAATCAGGAGACTTCCTGGTAGGTACAGGGGCTGACTTCCGCCAGGTTGGAATCTTAAGGAATCCAAAGAACTTCAATGATTCTGACTTTACTGAAACGACTGGATCTACGTTGAGAAAGCTTCAGTTGAATCCTGTGTCTGTAACCGGAACGTTTCCTGTAGATGCAGTGATCAGAGGGCAAAGCTCAAACGCGGCTGCTTATGTAGATAAGTATGATGCTGTAAATAACATCATTTATTTCCACCAGAATGAAGGTACTGGGTTTACTCAATTCTCTAACGGAGAGGCTATTGTAGACTCAGATAACTCAGCTTCTAACCAAGCGAACCTTTCAAGTGTGGATTCTGATGGTGAAGCCAATGCATTTAGCGGAGACGTTCTCTACATTGAAAATAAGAGTCCTGTTTCTGAGATGCGGCTCAGACAGAAGATATTAAGATAATCTTTAAGCTTTAAGGTACTCAGATGACTGACTTTACAAACACGACATTTCAAAACACTTATAAGGATGATTTTGTCGATTCTGATAACTATCACCGCATCCTATTCAATTCTAGTAGGACTCTTCAGGCGCGTGAACTTACTCAGCTCCAGACAATCATTCAGACCGAAGTGTCCAGGTTCGGGGATCATGTATTTAAAGACGGCTCCTTAGTTATTCCTGGAGGCCTTTCCCTCGATACAATTGAGTTTGTAAAGCTTGATGGTAACCCTGACATCTCTGCCTTTGCTGTAGGCGACGTCATCACTGAAGATGTCAGCGGCGTAAAGGCCAAGATCTTACGAATCGAGCAGTACGTCAGCTCTTCTGAACCTGCAACCTTTTACATCACGTATACAGATGCAAACGGCCAGGTACCTACTACATCTCCTATCAGGTTCACTCCATACAACTCCGGTACGGGTATCGGCGTACTCAGAAAGTCCGGAGCATCTGTAAATGTTCAGGTGACAAACACTACAGAAGATCCTGCTGTAGGAGCTGGAACGGCCGTATCGGTTGCAACAGGAAGCTTCTATGCTCTTAAGCACTTTGTCCAGTGCAATCCTCAGACAGTCATGGTTGCTAAGTATAGCGCAACTCCTACAGTCGACATTGGGTTTAAAGTCACCGAAAGCATCGTGACTGCAGAAGATGAGTCTGCACTCTACGATAATCAGAACGTTCTTCCTAATGAGACTGCGCCTGGTGCTGACAGGTACAAGATCAATCTTGAACTCACTACATCTGATGTTATTGACTCAGATGAAAACTTTATCTACTTGAACCGATTAGTAGAAGGTGAGTTCTTAAAAGAGATCGACAGAAGTACATACAACATTATCGGAGAAGAGTCTGCACTTCGTACATTTGAAGAGTCCGGCGACTATATCGTTGAGAGCCTAGACTTAGACTTTACTCCTGATTCAGACGCAGGCTTAGTAGCTGAGCTTGGACCAGGTATTGCATACATCAAAGGTTATAGGTTTAATCAGCAGTCGACTCTTCCTATTAAAGTAAACAAGGCAAGAGACTTCCAACAGATTGAGAACGATACTGTATCTGCGTACTTTGGAAACTACCTGAACATCGATGGAACTACTATCAAGGGAGTACCGAACATCGATGTGTTTGAAGTTCAGACTCTTTATGATAACGTTAACTTAGGTGGCGCTAATATCGGTACTGCTAGAGTACGTCAGGTTGAACAGAACGGTGCAGACTACAAGTACTACCTGTTTGATGTTAACATTAATCCTGGATACAAGTTCACTGCAGCCAAGAGTATCGGAACCAGCTCTACAAGCTACGGTAACATCATTACAGAGAACAATGCAGCTGTACTTAAAAAAGCTGATGAGAATAACCTGTTCTTTGATCTT
>CALBDR010000363.1 GCA_937927525.1 uncultured Candidatus Melainabacteria bacterium | reverse complement strand
AATATTAACATCAAAGTATATATGGCATCAAAAGCAATCCTGGAATGATAAAGAGTGTTATAAGTATTGTTGCTCATACTTTTAAGTTCAGTAATAGCATTAACTATGACCCTAGGGTAACCATCGAGGCAGGTAAGAGTGGTACTAAACATAGTGGCAAAAGCTGCAATGCTAATAATAGGCTTAGCCCAGTCACCGAGGTGTTTAGTAAACATATTTATTAATGCTGCGGAAAAATCTACAGCACCATTAGGTAGACTTGCTCCCTGTGAGTAGACGACTTTAGCGCCTAAGACTAGAAAAAGAACAGCTAGTGAGGCAGTTAAAACATAACCTACTTTAGAGTCGAAGAGTGCATTGTCACAATGTTCTTTTCCAGAATCACCTTTAAGCTTTGCCTTAGTCCAGATCGAATTCCATATAGAGAAGTCCATAGGAGCTGGCATCCAGCCCATCATCGCGATTAAAAAACTAAAGTCAGCAATGTTTGACCATGAAAAAAAGTTTTTCTTTGTAGCTTGTTGTACTATTTCTGTATTAAATATATCTTCAAAGAGTACACCATTTTTTAAGGTTATTGAATTACTAGGCTCCATGAAACTCAGTGCTACAGAGCTAATTAAACTGATAGTCAAAATTAATAAAATTACTTTACTTGCTCTTTCTAGCCATTTATAGTGCCCCAGGATTAAAATCACCGAGCATAAAGCCAAGAGAATTAAGCTCCAGAGGCTGATTGATAAATTAAGATTTGGAAAGATATTTGCCATTAAGCCAGCAGTGATAATTGTTACTGCAGCTTGGGTAATGGAAACCATGGCTAAATTAAAAACTATATAGGCATGAACTAAGTATTTATTTATCTTTTTATAAGCATAGATTAAACTCTCACCAGTCGCTGAAGCGTATAAATTCCCATACTCAAAGAAAGGATATTTAAGTAAGTGAACTAATACTACGAAAGCTAAAAGCTGATAGCCAAAGTTTGCGCCAGCTCTGCTGGCTTGTACTAAGTGTGAAACACCTACAGCAGCACCTGCAAAAACTATTGCAGGACCAAGTTTCTGGAAGAAATTAATAATTTTATTCATTGTTAGACAGAAAGCTTAATCTAAGTATTTAAAGTATATTTTCTAAACCATAGATAAGCTGTTTAAGCTCCATTACCTTTTTACAAGATAAACGTATTCCAGGCATAAAGCAAGTTCTATCTATAGAGTTATGTTCGAGTGTAAGTGTTTCACCTTGTGAACCAAAAATCACTTGTTGCTTTGCAACTAGACCTGGAAGTCTTACGCTGTGAATAGGAACTTCTTTTCCTAGACTGTGTCTCATTAAATCACCAGTCTTGATTGCAGTACCTGAAGGCATATCTACTTTTTTATCGTGATGCAATTCAATAATTTCAGCTTTGTCATAGTATTTGCTGATTTCAAATGCATAGCGCATCATTAATACTGCACCTAGAGCGAAGTTTGGTGCTAAGATAGCCCCAATCTGACTTTTTTGAGCTTGCTTAGAGAGTTCTTTAATATCATCAGCTGTAAGTCCCGTGGCACCTATTACTGGTCTTACACCATTCTTTAGTGCAAAAAGAGAATTTTCGTAAACGCTGTCAGGAGTTGTTAATTCAACTAAAACATCAGCTTCACCAGACTCAATTAGCGCATGTAAGTCATCTGTTAGATTAATATTATTTTTTTTATGGAAGTCTAAGTTCTCTTTACTGACATTGTTTAAGTCTCTTACAGCGGCACCGATTAATTCAAATTCATCCTTATGTTCGATGAAGGTTTTCACCGCTTCTGAACCCATTCTCCCTAAGGCACCTGCAACTATTACTTTGATTTTACTCATAATTATTTCCCTAAAATTACATCTTTTGTATTTAATGAGAGGTCTATATATTTTAGCGTAACTTTCTTATCTAAAAGCTCTTTAATTTTCTCTAACACTATTTCTATGCGCTTAACTTTCTTTTCTGTATCAGAGTTTAACCTACCTATCCTATATTCATAATTTTTCCCTAAAAATCTAAAGTTACCCTCAGGGGAAGAATATATTTTTAGGATCTTTTCATTAACATCGATAGCTCTTAAATTCTTTTCAATAAAATTAATACTATTACTTAGTATTCTTAAATTCTCAGAAGTGATCAAATCATATGGACAGAAAAGTTCTGGGATTGTTTCCAAATCTTTTAGTGAAGTAATATACTCGAATTCTTTTAGAGATTTAGCGTAAGCGTTACCTTCTTTGTCAAAAAGCACTTTCTGAGAGCCTTGACTCTGGTACATTAAAATATTTATTTCTTTAGGTAAGATTTGAATTTTAGTTTGAGGGAGAAGAATAGACCTTATTTTTACTGATTCTATGAAGGGATTATTTAGTAGGAGCTCCTCCATGAGTTTTTTGTCCAAAGACATATGACTATGCTTTTCAAGCTGAATTGGTTTAAGTTTGTTTAATAAGTCATCAGTTGGAACATGCTCTAATCCGAATATTTCAATATTTTCAAAAGGCTTAGAGATAGGGCGAGTTAATAAATACAAAAAAGAAAAAGCTATAGCGGTAAGAGCTAAGTTGCTTAATATTAATAGTAGTTTATTTTTTGCTAGCAACTATCTTTCTTCGTTATAGTAACCGATGAAACTCATTTCTGTAGGACCTGTCATATAAATGGTATCAGTGACTGAATCCCAATTAATAATTAAAGTACCCCCGGGTAATCTAACATTAATATCTGTATCTTTTTTTGCAAGTCCTCGTTCTATAGCAGCAACTACAGTTGCACAAGCGCCAGTACCACAGGCTTGTGTGAAGCCACAGCCTCTCTCCCAGACTATTAAGTCAAAGTTATTTTCAGAAGTTTTGAGAGCAAATTCGACATTAGTCTTATTCGGGAAGTCACTGTGTAGTTCAACTTTTGAACCATTCTGTGAAATTTTCTCTAAGTCTTCATAGTTTATACCTTCATAGAAGGCAATCGCATGTGGGTTACCCATGGAAACAAAATCATAATCGAATGTGAAATTATCTACTTCTAAGCTTTGCTTAGTTTGAATTTCACGGGGTGGACCCATATCAACTTTAACTAAGTTGTTTTCTTTCATAGAAATGCCTATGTCACCTGCTAGAGTTTCAATTTTAAAATCAGTCTCTTCAGCGCTAAGCCCGTGCTCATAGATATATTTGGCGGCACATCTAATGCCATTACCACACATCTCTCCGACACTTCCGTCTGAGTTGTAGTATCTCCAAGATTTAATAGCTGCATCTGAGTTTTTCACATTATCTATGATTATGAGTCCATCAGCGCCGATGCCTCTGTGGCGATCACAAATACGGCGACATAGTTCTTGTTCAGCTTCTTCTCCAGATATATCTAAGTGAGAATTATTAACGATAACAAAGTCATTTCCCAAGCCATGTAATTTCTCGAAAGGAAGTAGAAAGCTCGTTTTAGTTTTAAAGGATTCTTCAGAGATATTAGACATTGCTAACTATTTTAGCAAGCTTTTTATCTCTAGATTTGCTTAAGGGAGCTATTACTTCTTAACAGTGATAGTTCACCACCACTTCCAAGAAAGTGAGGATATTCAATCTTCATGTTATTTTCTTTTTCAATATTTAAGAGCTGATACCACTGTGGTATTACCTTAGTCTCAAAACTGGTGTTCTATGTAAAATAATAATAAAAGGTTTAAGATATCTACTTTTTATTCATCATGTCTTCAGAGTACATAAAAGCTCCCATTGGACTGCCTTCTGTCTCTAGTTCCACTCTAAGAGCCATGAATAATGCTTCTGTTACCGGATTTTTATAAGCATCGACTATATCTTCATTCATTTTTGTAAATAACACTTGAGGACTGTAACTGTTTTGATATTCAGGAATCCTATTAATATTTTCAAATAAATTTAGGAGAGCTTTCTTTATTGAATTTTGATTAGTTTAAATAGTTGTTGATACTTCTTCTGGAGCTATGATCTCACCATTAGCATTAATAATAGGATCTGGTGAGCTATCGAGAAAACTTGTGAAACGTTCAAAAATATTCTCGGCATTTCTATTAAGCTTGATTTCATTTTGTTCAATTTTTGTTATATTTAGGGTCAAAATATTTATAATTTCTTGGCTAAGCTGGTCTATAGCTTCATTCAAATTCATATGGGCTAGGTTATTATCAACTGCATTAATTGCTTTATTATTTTTTGTATTTATTTGTTTAGAATCTATTTGGCTAGTAGGAGTTAGTTGAACTGAGAAATTAGTTCTCAGTTTTGATCTCAGATTAATTTTAGAGATATATAAATTTTATAATGCCGTAACTATTGGATCAACATCTTTATAGGGTCAAGATTATATAGGAATCAGTTAAAATATACACAGTGGTAAAACAACTAAGTTCAGCCTATCAACAAATTAGAGCAGGGAATATTAGCGTCAATGAGGCGGTAGACCTACTTATCGTAGATGGTGAACTTAATTATCAGTTTCTAGATAAGAAGTTAATCAACTCTGTAAATAAAAATTGGCCTTTAAGACAGGCTATTCCTTTATTTTTAGCTGATGAAAAATTATTTGTAGCTTGTGAAGAAGGATCAATAGTTTCTTTAGAAGCTGTTTTACCTAAATTTGTTAATAAATTTGGGATTGAATATTTAGAAATCAACTCAGAGAGCTGGAAAAACCTAATTAGTCAGGTTTTTGAATTTGCACCACAAGCAGCTTTAGAAACTGTTGAAAGATCAGGCTCTGAGGCTAAAAATCTCAATAACCCTAAAGAAGCTGAGCCGAAGACAGAGAAACTTGCTCAGCTAGGAGCTCATCTATTAAAGACTATTGATGATATCCCATTAAAAAGGATTAATGCTGTTGATGACACTTCAATAGCTTCTGAAGTGAGGAAGAATATTGCTGAGGCAGCGAGACTAGGAGCTTCTGATATTCACTATGAGCCTCTTGAAAATTTCTTAATCGTTAGATTCAGAATCGATGGTGTTTTGATGGATATCTGCAAGTACATGTGTACTGCTGATGCTGATTACCGTAAAATCATGCTTGCTAGGATTAAAATCATTGCAAATTTAAACATCGCTGAATCTAGAGTTCCACAAGATGGAAGAGTT
>CALBDR010000362.1 GCA_937927525.1 uncultured Candidatus Melainabacteria bacterium | reverse complement strand
ATCTTGTTGGACTTTCTCTCCTGTTACTTTTGTCAAAGCCTCCATAGCTGAAATATATCTATCATAGCCATCTTCTCCTGAAGTCTTAAAAGTTAACAGCTCTTCTATTTCTTTAGCTGCTAGTTTTTTAATACTTGCAGCATACGGAATTCTAATCACTTCAAAATTATCACGTGGCAAAGTTACTAAAGATCGACCGAAGTCTCTAAGACCTTGAGACATCTTACGCTGAGTATTTTGTACAAATTTAGGTTCATGTTCTCTTTTATAATAAAGCACACTACGCACTAGAGATAGTCTCTCTTTTGAATTTAAACGCATATTTATTTACCTTAGGAGACATTATAAAGATCCTCCCAGCGAGTTGTAAAGCAAGGCGATCTAAAACTTTGATTAGATTGCCAAGAAGGCTTCTTTGATTTATTACCCTGCGAAGCATAAAAAAGCGCCCCCTGACCATGTTTCTTATTCAAATGATCATAGAGAGAAATTAAATTAGTTTTATCTTCATTTTTTAAAGCTGGCTTTAAATTAAATAAATTCAACTGTTTAACCCCTTCTGGAACTATGTCACCTAACATTAAACCTGCCTTTTTGTAATCAAGTCCAGAAATATAAATTTCATCCAAAAGCTCAGCTACGACCTTTAAGAAATCTGGTGTATAGGAGCTTGCTTCTAAAAGATGTTTTCCGAGACTAAGTTTTTTCACTCGCTTAGACTCACCTAAGTATTTTAGAAAAATAAGAACATAAGTCGCCCAAGCTTTTTTATTACGTAATTTACGGCAAGCAAGTTCAGTAAAGTTACTTAAAGCTTGCTTAAGTTCTTCTTTACTACGAACCGTATGCCCAAAAGTTCTAGAACTAATTATCGTTCTAGGAAATTTTTCTTTGCGCACTAGAGGAATACAGGAAATACCTTGTAACTCTAGACTGATTCGTGCACCTTGTACTCCTAGATGTTTACGAAGCCAGCAAAGATCTACCTTCGCCAAATCATAAGCACTACTAATACGGTAACGTTTAAAAAAACTACTGTAACCTCTACCTACACCCCACAAGTCCCCTATAGGAAAATTTCTCAAAATCTTTTCTTTTAAAGAATTCATCCATAGACAGGCTACCCCATTATAAGACTTATCCTTCTTAGCAAGAGCACTTGCAAGCTTTGCTAAAGTTTTAGTCTCTGCAACTCCTATAGAGACTGGAATACCGACGCAACGATAAATATATTTCCTTAAACGTGTAAACTCTTCTGTAAGATCAGATACTAAAGCCTTCGGTTCAAATTCAATAAAAGCCTCATCCACAGAGTAAACCTCTAAGTGATCTCCGTAAATCCCTTTCAGAATCATCATTATCCGAGAAGAGATATCACCATAGAAACTAAAATTCGAAGAAAATAATTTAATATCATGCTGTTTTACAAGGTGAGCGCATTTAAACAGTGGTTCTCCCATGGGAATTCCAATGGCTTTAACTTCACTCGAGCGAGAAATAAAACAACCATCATTATTCGACAAAACCCCCACTGGGTGGTATTTTAGCTGCGGACGAAAAATTCGTTCACAAGAAACATAGAAGTTATTACAATCTAGTAATGCAAATAATTTCATACTCAATCAATGACAAATTAAAATCCACACATAACACAGCCCCAGGCTCAATTGAGCCTCTTTAAAGAGCGGATAATGTGAATGACGACACCCCATAGTTCATCAACTTCTTCATTTCGCTTAGGGTTATATTTTCTCAACTTCAATTCTCCTTTCACAATCGCAAGGAAAAAATCTTCTTCTTCTGGAATTAAAGATCGGTCTATAATTAAAACATCTTTATCTTTAAAGCCTAAACCTGCATTAGCATCCCCTAAAACTCTAATAAAGAAAGTCGCAGCCGGGTGATCGACTAAATAGCTATTCAAGTCTAGAGGAGACTCTAAGAAATCATCTGTAGGAGAAGGAAATCCCGTACAACTGAGTTTATGAAACATAAGTCAATTATACCCTTACTTACATAAGAGTGTCAAGTTTAAAATATTCAGGACTCTCCAACATACCTGCTTGTATTTCTACCAGTGAATGTCCTTGATCAAGTTTGCCCTGCCAGAAGGCTTTACCTGCAGGATCAGGCATTCTACCAATAAGTTCTAGCATATCAGAATACCATTCTGGCAATCCAAATCTTCCTGTTTTAGAAGGGGGATTCTGATTAGAGTTATTTTCATTATCAGTTTGTTCTAGGTCTAAAATGAGATCTGTATCGTCAATTAAATCTGTATCTTCAATTAAACCTGTATCGTCAATTTCGATGCTTGCTACCGGGTTCAACTGATTTGATGAATTGGTTAAACCGGAGGCATTTTCTCCCCTATCTTCAGTAATTGACTGAATTCTTTTCAAGGATGAGATTTAGGAATCTGGCTGATCATGAAGTGAAGTTTGGTTCTGTGTAAAAACGTCCATTCCGATGTTAAGAAAAGAATCAGGTAAAGAATTAAGTTTTTCAATTGGTCATAACATTGTTACATAAACTCCTTATTTATATACCTATCCATTTTATTTAAACATCTTCAAGTTAAGAAATGGTTATTTGTGAGTTTAGAACTTAAAATAGACTCTTCTTAATGAGTCAGTTTTCAATACTCAACTTTTGCACCCTCTTCTTCAGCATGTAAGAAACGATATTCAGAGTTTATACTGCTTTGCTTCCAAGCAGCTTGCATTGCTACAGCCACAGCTTCTGCAACTTCCATAGAATCTACTACAGCAATTAGAGTTGAACCAGCTCCAGATAACATAGTCCCGACTGCTCCTGACTCTAAGCCGATGTCTAGAACATAACTCATCCCTGGAACTAAACTTGCTCTATAACTTTGATGAAGTCTATCTTTAAAAGCCTTTTTCAAAGTAGCAGTATCACCAGCAGCTACAGCTGCAACAAGCAAACTACTGTAACCCACATTAAAAACTGCATCTTGGTAATTAATTTGTGCTGGAAGTACTGCTCTCGCTTTAGCTGTCGGCACTTTAAAATCTGGAGTTATCGCTACGAAGAAAAGATCCTTATTCCAAGGTAATTTAATATAATTATGCTCAGAGTCAGCGTATACGCAAACCACGAAACCACCTAAAACCGCAGGCGTTATGTTATCAGGGTGTCCATCTAACTGTGTTCCAATTCTTAAAATTTGCTTAGTATCGTAAGGTTTTCCTAGAATTTCATTTGCTGCCATAATTCCCGCTAAAATAGCTGTACTACTAGAACCAAAACCACCAGTAAGTGGAATTCCAGCGTTAAAGTGAATTTTAATAGGTGGCGTTAGCTTTCCTTCTTTTTTAAATACATAATCAAAAGACCTATAAACCAAATTATCTTTAGTTACCGGAAGATCATCAGAAAAGAGTGAGGAGCTATAAATTAAATCAGTATCTGTTTTCCCTTCAAAGTCAGTATTAAAAGTATATTCATTAAAAAGATTTAAAGCTAAACCCAGGGTATCAAATCCAGGTCCTAAATTAGATGTACTGGCAGGAACTTTTACTGTGAAATTCATTAGCCACTATTTTAGCAATTTGATAGAATAGCTAAGTAGAATTTTCTAATAATGATAGATACAAATAAACTCAAAAGTAACTTATTCCTCTTAGTTGGGATCATAATCGGTTCTTTAATAATTGCAGGGATACTTTACTATGTAGCCACTTATGATGCTAGAAGCTTAAGTAAAGCAAAAGATCTTTTGCATGAATATAAGACAGCAAAAGCCTTAGCGATTATAGAAAGAATTAAACTTCAACAGAAAAAGAAAAATCCAGAAATAGATTTCCTACTCTTTTACACCTATTTGAAATCTAATGAATTTGCTAAAGCAGAAAGTCTTTTAGAGCATCTTGAACCATTCAATGAAAGTCAAAGAGAAGAATTTTTAGAAATGATAGCTAAGCTTAACTTCCATGAAGAAAATAAACTAATGATTAAAATGCTTGATCAAGCTCATGATCTTCATTTAAGCTCCGATTATTTCATTAACGTCAGTAAGAAAAAAGAGACTATAGTGGCAGAGTCACTTATACTAGAAGAAGGTCTTCAATACCATAAAGAAGATACAGAAGAATTAACTAAATTAAACAATTATCTAATTAAACGATACATTGAAGTTGCTCAGATCGAACATGGAAATAAAGACTACCATCGTGCAGTTAAATATTTAGAAAAAGCACGAGAAAGAAGTATTAAACAAAAAGGTTCACCTTATGAATCTGATATCTATCTAAATCTAGGCTTAGTTCACAGAGCTCAAAAAAAGTATGAGCAAGCATGGCAATTCATTCAACTTAGTTCTAAGTTAGGTAATGAAAAAGCTAAAGACGTAATTAAACATATGCAGAATAATTACTAAAGCACTTTCCTATTTAGAAACTAGCTCCTTCTTAGATTTCTCAGTAGCCTTTTCTTCAGCTTCCTCTTTCTCATGAGCGTCACCACTCATATGTTTTTCAATAAAATCAGTACAAACTACACCATTTTGGAAAGTATCAGTAGATAAAACTTTTTGATGAAAAGGAATAGTAGACTGAATTCCAGTAATCGTAAACTCTTCTAAACATCTAAGAGCTCTAGCTATAGCTTGTTCACGAGTACGAGCATGAACTATAAGCTTACCCATAAGTGAATCATAGTTAGGAGGCATAAAGTAATCTGTGTAACAGTGAGTATCAACTCTCACACCGAATCCACCTGGAGGCATGAAACCTGTTATATGACCAGGACAAGGCATAAAACCCTTCTCAGAATCTTCAGCATTTATTCTACACTCAATAGAATGTCCTCTTAAACGAATATCTTCTTGACTAAAGTCTAATTTTTCACCAGAAGCTACCCTTATCTGCCATTGAACTAAATCGATACCAGTTACCATTTCTGTAACCGGGTGCTCAACTTGAATTCTTGTATTCATTTCGATAAAATAAAACTCATTAATCTCAGGAACATAAATGTATTCGATAGTTCCTGCTCCTTCATAATTAACTGACTGGGCAGCTCTTACAGCAGCTTCACCCATTTTCTTTCTAGTAGCTTCATCGATAGCTGGTGAAGGACACTCTTCTACTAATTTTTGATGACGTCTTTGGACAGAACAATCTCTTTCACCTAAATGAACACAATTACCATAAGCGTCAGCTAAAATCTGAACTTCAATGTGCTTCATTCTAGTAATGAATTTTTCTAAATAAAGACCTGAATTACCGAAAGCATTTTGCGCTTCAGCTTGAGCAGCTAAGAAATTCTTTCTTAACTCAGTTTCATTTTGAGCTACTCTCATCCCCCTACCACCGCCACCAGCAGTAGCTTTAATCATTACAGGATATTTAATAGTAGAGTTAACTAACTCAACAGCTTTATCCAAATCCTCAACTAAACCATCCGAACCAGGAACAACAGGAACTTTAGCATCCATAACTGTTTTACGAGCTGTAGCCTTATCCCCCATCTTGTTAATAGCATCAGAACTAGGACCTATAAACTTAATACCATGCTCTTTACAAACATCTACAAAAGTAGCATTTTCAGCAAGGAATCCATAACCAGGGTGAATAGCATCAGCACCAGAAACTAAAGCTGCACTAATAATAGAAGGGATATTCAAATAGCTCTTTGCAGAGGGAGCAGGACCAATACAGTAA
>CALBDR010000361.1 GCA_937927525.1 uncultured Candidatus Melainabacteria bacterium | reverse complement strand
CTTTAAAGATCGGGGTGATGTGGTTAAAGTTTATTGTATACAGGATGAAATGCCAGTTTTGCCAGATTCATCTGGTGAAGTAAAAGCTGTTCCTTTATCTAAAGTTTTTATTTTCTATACAGGTCATATAAAAGAAGAACCTGAGGTGTTTAGAGATATTTTAGCTTTGCTTAAAATTTAAAATTTTTTATCTTTGTCAGCATAGTACATAGCAACAAAACCCAATAGGGGAAGAACTGTAAATATCGCTATTCCAGTGTACGCATAAAAATCTTCAGACATTGTTCTTTCTCCTTTCTTCAATATACCATCTAGCATGAATTATATTTAGAAGAATAAAACTTAATCCTGTAAGAGCTAGAAGGCTACTGAGATACCATTTATTTTCGTTTTCTAGCCAATTTTGAATTAATAATCCAAGTGGACTTACTAGAGCAACTCCTAGCAAAGTCATAACTGTACTAAAAATCTTCACATGTGCTGGTAGCTCACTTTCAGTCATAAATTAAATTCTAAAACTCCAATCTGAGAATTTCTCCAAATGCAGTGAACTCACTATGAAAATTGCAGTCATCACTGCATTTTCAAATTTAATAGAATACAAAGCTTTGCCTATTGTAAAATAAAGTAGTATGACAGAACTTTTAGAGAAATCCACAGCTAAGATTGAAGATCTTAAGGCTGATTTAGGTCCATTAGGATATATAGAATTGCTAGATACTATGGGTGATGATCTCAGTATCGTCAATGCGGCGAGGGTTTCCTATAATAAAATCTCTGATGAGTTTCATGAAAAGGATAAAAAGCTTGTTAAGTTTTTAGCTAAGCATAAGCATTGGACGCCTTTTGAGCAGAATGCTATTAAGTTTAGAGTTAAGTGCCCTATATATATTGCGCGTCAGTGGATGAAGCATAGATGTTGGGTTTTTAACGAAATTAGTGCTAGATACACTGTTTTCGATAATACTATTTATACTCCTGAAGCTTTTAGAGAGCAGGCTGAGAAGAATAAACAAGCAAGTGTAGAAGCTACAGAAGAATTAAATCAAGATGAAGCTACGAAGATTTATGAAAACTCATGGAAGGTGTCGTTAGATGCATATAATAAGTTGCTAGATTTAGGTGTTTGCCGTGAACAGGCTCGTGGAGTGCTTCCTGTAGGTTCTCATACTGAGTTTATTACTACTGTTAACTTGCGTAATTATATGCACTGGTATAACTTAAGAGCACCTAAAGATGCACAGTGGGAAATCCAGCAGTATGCTAAAGCTTCTATTGAGCTTGTGAAAACTAAGTTTCCTATAGCAATTGAATGTTTTGAAGAGATTGCAAAGGAAGAAATCGAAGAAGCATAAAGCAGAACTTTAGAAATAAAGCAAGCACTAGGGTAGAATATACTTAGAGTTTTATATGTTTCTAGTCTTCGGTAAGATTTTACTTTTATTAGCTGCGATTTTAATCGTTTGTTTATGGTTTACTAATGCAGTTGAAAATGTAGGAGTAAAACTGAAATTAGGCGAACAGGTTGTCGGTAGTTTACTTGCAGCTATAGGTACGGCTTTGCCTGAAACTCTCTTGCCAATTATTGCAATTTTCCTTGCTGGAACTCATGCTCATGGAGACCCTAAAACAGATATTGCGATAGGTTCTATTATTGGGGCACCATTTTTGCTATCGACTTTGGCTATGTTCCTTTTAGGTTTAGCAGTGCTTGTCAGCTATAAGAAGCGTAATAATTTGGATCTAAAAGTTTGCCATAAACATATAGCTAAGGACTTAACTTATTTCTTGATTGCTCTAATGGTTGCTGTTTCAGCAGCTACTTTTGAACAAATCCAAATCAAAATTGGCTTTGCTGTAGTTCTAGTTGGGATTTATGCGACATATTTCATTACTACCCTAAAGGAAGGAACTGAAGCTGAATTTGAAGACGCTGAAGATGATGTCGATAAACTTTATATTTCCAGTTTTTCTGTTGCAGGTTATAGATTACCTGAAAATTTATTCTGGATGATTTTTCAGGTTTTACTCTCACTAGCTGGGATAGTCGTTTTCGCTCACGAATTTATTTTAGAGATAGAAAAGGCTTCACATTTAATGAATGTTAGCCCTCTAATTTTAAGTTTGATTATTGCTCCGATTGCAACTGAACTTCCTGAGAAAGTGAATAGTTGGTTTTGGGCAAGTTCTGGAAAAGATGGCTTAGCTTTAGGGAATATTACTGGTGCTATGGTTTTCCAGTCGGCAATTCCATGTGCCGTCGGTGTAAGTTTAACCCCGTGGAATTTAGACTCTCATACGATTTTCTGTGTAATATTATCGATTCTTTCAGCTGGAATTTTACTCTTTTCATTAAAAGTTTTTAAAAAAGTGCATGCTGCGACATTAACTTTTATGGGATTTCTGTATTTGCTCTATTTAGTTGCTATAATCCTATTTTAGGTTTTAAAGATTTACTCTTTAAAAGGAATTTTCTAAAGATATGACTCAACATATAACAGGTGAAATTTTAGGTCAATCAGTTCATATAGACACTCTTTATTATGCGTGGGGTTCTATGGCTGTGATCTTAGCTGTAGCAATCTTTTTAAGTGCTGGTCTTAGTAATGACCCTGAAAAATATGGTGCTAGACAGTTGATTTCAGAGAGTTTATATTCTTTTTTTAGAAGTCTTGCAAGTGAACAGATCGGTAAGCGAGGTGAGAAATACATCGCTTTAATCGGTTCTATATTTATTTTTATCTTGGTTAACTATTACGCTGGTTTACTTCCATGGAAAATGGGTGAATTTTTCTCATGGTGGCCTAAACTACCATCTGAGCATGGTCATGAGGCTGCAGCTCATGCTGAACAAGCTGTAGATGCTCATGCTGCTGTTGTTGCTGAAGCAGCTCACGCTGCACATAGTGCAGGCGAATCTATTGCTAGTCACGCTGCTCATATTTGGCATGGTGCTAGTACTTGTGCTGACATAAATGTTCCAGCCGCCTTAGCGATTTTAGTGGTAGTAGTTTATTTCTTCTCAGGTGCGATGATTGGTGGTTGGAAATATATCCAAATGTTCCTGCCTATTAATTACAACAAAGGTAAAGGTATCAGTTTAAATTTAATGTGCCTAATCGAAATCATGGATTTAGCGATTAGACCTTTAACACTTACACTTCGACTTTTTGCAAATACTGTTGCTGGTGAAACATTACTTGCTACATTTATAGGTTTAGTTGCTCTCGTTTTACCTATAGTAGTTCTAGGTTTTGAGATGTTTGTAGGTGTGCTTCAAGCTTTCTTATTCACTATTCTTACATGTGTTTATGTAGGAGGTGCTGTACAGCATGCTGAGCATTTGATTCATGATGATCATCATTAATTGATATACTTTTAGAAAGTGTTTCTCAAGCATTCTTTACATATACTATTTGAAATTTTGCCGGTTTTTTTAATCGCTGTAATATGTTCTTCATTAATAGATATTTATCTTCCAAATAACTATTTTGAAAAGATTGAGAATAACTTTGTTTCAGACTCTAAACTTAAAGCAAGCTTAGGAATATTTGTGGCGGCTATTTTAGGAGCTTTTATTCCGATTTGTACTTGTGGAATGATTCCACTTGCTATAGGTCTTCTAAAGAAAAAGCTTAACTGGAAGTATATACTAGCTTTTTTACTTGCAGGTAATGCTTGTAGCATTTCGGCTTTGATTTTGAACTTTGGAGTCTTAGGCTGGGAATCAACTCTATGGCGTCTTAATTTTGCGGTAATGTTTGCCGTGATTAATGTGATTTTATTTTCCTTACTATATAATGAATCCATTAAAAATATTATTGAAGCTAAACTTTCAAAAACTGAAGAAAAAAAGCATTGTTGTGCTACTAAAGTTTCTAAGTTAAAAAAGGTCTGGTCTGATTTAAAAGAAACTAGTTTACAGTTTTTACCATGGATAATTTTTGCAGTTCTAATCGCAAGCTTAATGCACTTTAACCATGATTTTGTTTTAGAGAAAGCTGGAGTACTTTTGCAAAATGAATTGGCAAGTCCACTTTTCCTGTCTATAATTGCATTTCCTCTTTATTTATGTGCTGGAGCTGATGTTGCTATGAGTGCTGAGTTCCTCGATCTCGGAGTAGCTCTAGGCTCTGTGCTTGCATTCATGACAGCTAGTCCTGGAGTGAATTTTACGACTTTGGTCGTTTACAAACAAGCTTTTGATTTGCGCGTGGCTTTAGTTTTGACGGTTTTTCCAGTTCTTATAATTACATTGCTTGGAGTGATATTTAATTTGCTGACATAGTTTTGAAGAATTAGAATATATAATAATGAGTGCAAATATGGAAGATCTAACTATATTAAAAGAAAAATACTCTGAACTTCAAAGCAAATTAAAGTATTGGAGTCATAAGTATTATATTGAAAATATAAGTGAAGTTGAGGATTCTGTTTATGACGCTCACATAGAGGAACTTAAAGCTTTAGAGGCTGAGCATCCGAGTTTGATTGAAGCTGATAGTATAACTCAAATCATCGGCTCTGGAGTCTATCAGACTAGTTTTACTAAAACATATCATCTTGAAAAAATGATGAGTCTTGATAATGCCTTTGGTGAAGAGGATATTCGAGACTGGGAAACTAAAATTAATAGAATTATAGGTGAAGAGACTCTACGTGAATATGTTTTTGAACTTAAGATTGATGGTTTAAGTATTGCGATCGATTATAAAAACGGTAGACTCTATCGTGGTGCTACTAGAGGTAATGGGAAAGTGGGAGAGGATGTAACTGCTAATTTGATGACAATACAGTCTTTGCCTAAAGAGATTCCAAATAAATTATTAGAGCAGAAAGACTTTTCGATTCGTGGTGAAGTTTATTTACCTAAAGAAGATTTCAAGAAAATTAATGCAGAGCGTGAAAAAGAGGGTTTAGATCTTTATGCTAATCCTCGTAATACTGCTTCAGGAGCTTTAAGGCAGCTAGATCCGAAGGTCACAGCTTCTCGTAACTTAGATGCTATTTTTTATAATTATTTTCCATATAATAATTTAGGTTATGCAGAAAGAGAACAAATCAAATCTTCTTCAGCTTCCATTGATAAACATTTCAGTTCATTAGAATACCTGGAGAAATTAGGTCTCCATACTAATAAAGAGCATAACTACCTCTGTAAAAATATCGATGAAGTTATTAACCTTTATCAAGAATGGCAAGAGAAAAAAGATTCTCTAGATTTTGAAATTGATGGCGCAGTCGTTAAAGTGAATCAGTTAGATTTACAAAAAACTCTAGGCGAGACGAGTAAAGCGCCACGCTGGGCTATAGCTCTAAAGTTTAGTGCTGAAGAAGCTTTAACTAGAGTGCTATCTGTAGATATGGAAGTCGGTAGGACTGGGGCGATCACCCCTGTAGCTAATTTAGAGCCAGTTTTACTGGCTGGAACTACAGTTAAAAGAGCTACTATTCATAATTTTGATCAGGTAGATAGGCTTGGAGTTAAAGTCGGAGACTTTGTTTTAGTACGAAAAGCTGGAGAGATTATCCCGGAAATTATTAAAGTAGAAGAAGCTAAGCGTGGGCAAAGTGTTAACGGTGAAGCTTTCGATCTAGTCGATATTACTCGTCCTGCAAACTGTCCTGTCTGTGGAACCGCTCTTGAGCAAGAAGATACTATACTTAGGTGTCCTAATATTGTTGGCTGTGCAGCTCAGATACAGAGAAGAATTGAACACTGGGCTTTTAAAAAAGCTATGGATATCGCTGGACTCGGTCCAGCTGTAGTAGAACAACTTTTGGCTGAGAAGCTAATTAAAAATCCTTTTGATCTTTATAAACTTAAATTTGAAGACTTAGCTCCATTGGAGCGTATGGCAGAGAAGTCAGTTAATAATTTATTAGCTGCTTTAGAGAAGAGTCGAGAGGTGCCTTTTCATAGATTTTTACATGCTTTAGGAATTAAACACGTAGGTTTAAATGTTTCTGAATTAATTGCTTCTGTTTATCCAAACCTTTTTGAGCTTGAAAAAGAGGTCCTCAAAAATCACGGTGTGGATTTATTAAAGTTAGATGGACTCGGGGACAAGATTTTAAACTCTTTAAAACAGTTCTTTGAATCTGAGATTTATGTTCAAGTTAAACAAGACTATTTAGAATTAGGCTTTGATTTTAAGGAATTAGTGAAGCGTGAACTTTCTGAAAAGTTCTCAGGGATGACTTTTGTTATTACTGGGACCCTTTCTGAAAGTCGCTCTTACTTCGAGAAGATTATAAAAGATAATGGTGGAAAAGTAAGCTCTAGTGTTTCTAAGAAGACTTCTTATTTGCTTTGTGGTGATGATGCTGGTTCTAAGTTAACTAAGGCTCAGAGTTTGGGTGTGGAAGTGCTTTCTGAAGAGAAGTTTCAGGGGATGCTTTAAGCTAAAAAGGCTGGTTTTGTATCATCTGGAGTTTTAAATAAACTGTTAAAACCTGGTAATTTTGCTTTGATATCATCTATACTTGAAATATTTTCTGAGTTAATTGCGTGGAAAAATGAAGGATCAAAAGAGTATCTATTCTTTTTTAAGAATTTAACCAGAGATTCTTTCTCATAAGTATTAAGTGGAAAAGGTATCTTATCAAGCATTGCTTTTAATCTCTGTTTTAAGAGTTTATTTACTAGATTAAACTCTTTATTTAGTTGAATTCTATATGATTTAGCTTCTTCAAAATATGGTTTAACTATTTCAGCTATATCTATGTTTTCAATTTTATTACCATTTTTTTGTTCTAGCATTACTTTATAGATTATTGGTTTTATATAGTCAGTATCCAATGGAGGTTCTTTACTTAAAGCCTGATATGACTTATTTGGATGTTTTGGATTTAGTGAATGCATTTGAGTATAAATTTCTTGAAGATATTGCTGCGGTATTGTGTAGTTAGTATTTCCAAATTCTTCATTAATGAGTCTTTTATGTCTAAGTGCTCTTTTATAAAAACTTCTCATAGATATTGAATCGACACCTTGTTTCTCAATCGAATTCTTTAATTGATATGGGTATTTTGAATATGCTAATTGAAGATCAGAGAGGAAGCCTTGAGGGGCTAAAATATTAAATAAGTGAATTTCAGATTCATTGGACTTTGAACTAACAGCGTTACCAGCTCTATGGAAATAGTCTTTATTATTTACGAGCTTCTCAATTTCTTTCAACTGATTTTCTGTAAGCTCTAGAAAATTCTTATCAGTATTTCTATTAAGAGTTAAGCCGACTTTTAGGACAAGATCTTGATCTATCGCTCCTGCTGGGTTTTCATCAATGACATCAGGGAAAGTCACATCTTTTTCATCTGTGACAAAGCTAGAATGTTCACGTTCATCTAATTTTCTTCTTTGAGGTAATTTGTGAACTTGATTTGCAAAAAAAGTAGGAGTGTTTACATACTTTTCTAGTTCTGAAAGATATGCTGATAGTTCAGAGCTTTTTGCCTGTAATCTACCCATGTAGAACTTTTGGTTCTTTTCAATAATAACCAGAAGGTCTGAACCACTAATATCGGCTGGACCTCGTGCAACTACATTAATAATTAATTTGAGCTTAAAGTCAAGCTTGGGATCAAGTTTTAAGTTAGTTTGATAAAGTTGATCAATTTGATCAACTTTATCTTGCGAATATTTTCCGATATTCCCTCTTTCTATAATTTGGCTTAATAATTTACTTGCAAATAAGGTTCTTTGTTCATTGATATTTCCAACAGTGTTACTTGTTCCTTTGAAATATTTTTCATGTTTATCTTGTGGGAAAGGATTACCGAGTGAGGTAAGGTCTCCACTAGATAATGTGCCATCAGGGGCATAAAATTTATGAATAGCATTAGTTTTATTCGAGAAAGTATCTTTTAAAATTTGTTCAATAATTGCAAATTTTTCATGGATATCATTACTGAAATAAGCATTTTCTAAGATCTTGATATATCCAGTTCTAACTCCTTGGCTATAAATTAAATCTAGTTTTTTTCTTTCTAATTTTGTTTTTTCTCTTTCTAAGGCTGAAATTTCCTGGGGTGATAATAAATCACGTTTTTTAAGCTTCTTATTTATTTCCTTAATTTCTTGTCTTATTTGAGTTTTATTAGCTTTCTCAAGCTCATCCCAATTACCAGATTCAATTTCTCTTCTAAATATTTTAGAATTAAAGTTTCTTTGCTCAAAGGGATTCTTAGGATTTTTCAAAAAATTGTAATTCTCTTTTGCAAACTCATAAATTTGATTAAATATATTTTTCAATCTTGAATTAGAAAGTAGGTCGCGAATATTAGTATCTTCACTATTTGAAACTAATTCAGAGCTAACTATAATAGCCATATTTTTTAGAATTCTATCTTCAATATTGCTCTCTAGGTTACTAAATATTGATCCGTTTTTAGAATTCACGAGTGATTCTTTAGTTTTTTCAATACTATTTAAAGCTACTTGCTTTTCTTCTCTATTTATACGTTGGCGAGTAATATTTTTTCTTGCTAGATCAAGTGTTTTTAAATCTAAGGAGAAATTCTTGAACTCTTTTAGCTGTAAAACCTCTAGTTGATCAATAAGAGTTTTATTGATTTTCCTTAAATACTGAGCTTGTTGTCTGAATTGATTAATAATTCTCGGATCTTCAGGGACTATGTCGATAGATTTCAACTGATCTAGGGAATCATTGTTTGTAAATAAGTCTTTTACTTGATTTGTAAATAAACTTTTCACTTCATTTACTATATCTGCAAGTCTTGTATAAGATTCATGAGGGTATCTGCTCTTTTTTATATTTTCTTGAATTTCCTTCTTAAGGGATCTAAGTTTCTCTATAAATTCATTGTTTATAGCTATTGATTTAATATCTGAGCCCTCAGATAATTCCTTGAGGTTTTCCCATTGTGCAAAGTGTGTGTTTTTTTCTGAAGGGGGATCTTGCCTTGCTATTCTGCTAACTATTGAAACCTCTCCAGCATCACGTTGTTGTGATGTTGAAAAGATCTTTGATAACACTGTTGAGGACATAGTTTTTTAAATAAAAACCTACCCCATCATCGCATTCTTACGATGAGCTTTCTTATCAAGAATCTTCTTACGAAGTCGAATATTCTCAGGTGTAATTTCCACAAGCTCTTCGTCATTAATATAAACTAAAGCCTCTTCTAACTTAATTTGGCGAGGCGCTTTCAGCTGAACTAAAACATCCGCTCCAGCTGATCTCATGTTAGTAAGTGCTTTTTCTTTAGTAAGGTTAAGCTCGATGTCTTGAACTTTGTTCGCTTCACCGACTATCATTCCTTTGTAGACTTTATCAGTAGGTTTAACGAAGAAGACTCCTCTATCTGAGAAGTTTTCAAGAGCATAGCTGGTTGCAGCTCCTTCCTCTAGGTTAACTAATACACCCATTCTTACTTTATCGATATCACCAGCGTACGGTTTGTACTCATAGTAAGAGTGAGTCATAATACCAGTACCTTTAGTGATTCTAATAAACTCAGTACTGAAACCGATTAGACCACGAGTAGGAACTAGAAACTTAAGAAGAGTGCGCCCGTGAATTGTGTTCATAAAAGTCATTTCTGCTTTTCTTTTTCCGAGTCTTTCTATACAAGAGCCAGAGAATTCATCTTCTACATCTAGAATTAATTCTTCAAATGGTTCATGAACTTTACCGCTAACCATTTTCTGGATTACCCGAGGTTTCCCGACTTGGAATTCATAACCTTCTCTTCTCATAGTTTCGATAAGGATACCTAAGTGGAGTTCACCACGACCAGCTACTAAGAATGAATCAGTATTCTCTGTAGGAGTAACTTTTAAAGCTACATTCGTTTCTAATTCTTTATCTAGTCTATCTTTGATCTGTCTTGAAGTTACAAACTTCCCTTCTAGACCAGCAAATGGACTAGAGTTTACAGAGAAGATCATCTCAAGTGTCGGCTCGTCTACTTTAATAGATGGTAATGCTTCTGTTAAAGTAGTATCACAGACTGTATCTCCGATATTACCTTCAGGCATACCAGCTAGCATAACTATCATTCCAGCGCTTGCTGTTTCCAGTTCAATCTTTTCTAAACCATGGAAACCATAGATCTTAGCGATTTTCTTTTTAGAGATACTCTTTTCACCATCTTCATCAGTTTTGATTAAGTTCATTTGTTGGTTTACAGAAATAGTTCCATTTAAGATTCTTCCAACAAGTAATCTTCCTAAGTATTCATTTGAATCCAAACTTACTGTTTGGAATAAGAAAGGCTCTTCTAAATTACCCTCTGGTGGAGGAACTTCTTTCAGAATAGTATCTAAGATTACTTCCATACCTGCATCTTCATCTTCTAATTCAGCCTTAGCCATACCATTTACACCAGAAGCGTATACGATTGGGAATTCGATCTGATCATCATCAGCACCTAAATCAATGAATAGTTCTAGAACTTCATCGATTACTCTAGCTGGGTCAGAATTAGGTTTATCTACTTTGTTAATTACTAAAATAGGCTTTAGACCTTGTTCAAAAGCTTTCTTTAAAACGAATCTAGTCTGTGGCATAGGTCCTTCGAAGGCATCTACTAAAAGTAAACAACCTTGAACCATACCTAAAACGCGCTCTACCTCACCACCGAAGTCCGAGTGACCTGGTGTGTCTACAATATTGATAGTTTGGTCTTTATATTTCACAGAAGTATTTTTACTTAAAATCGTGATGCCACGCTCTTTTTCTAGAGGATTACTATCCATTACACATACTTCGTGTTCTTTATGCTCAGCAAAGCAGTTCGTTTGCTCTAAAATGGCATCTAAAAGAGTCGTTTTTCCGTGGTCAACGTGAGCGATAATCGCGATATTTCTAATATTTCCAGTTTTTGGAGGCATCGTATCACGATTTATCTTACTCTATTTTGATAGATAAATCTTATTAAATATTGTTCATAACCAAACTTAAAAAAAATTCATAAATATAAAAATTTTTTGTCAAATTTTCTCTACACTAATCTTTTTATTATCAAATACATTTCTTAATGGAAGGAGAGTGCGTATGAAAAGTGAGGATCTTATAGGTCTATATATGAAAAGTAACCCACATTTAGATGGGCAGAAGCTTAGACTTAGATTGATTTTAGAAAAAAGAGACAGAGATTTAAGTCGTAATTTCAAGAAAAAACAGTTTGATATTGCAGATTTTCGAGATGCTACTCAGGCTTTTGAAGAATAGAGTTATACTGAAAATATATGAAAAAAAGTTTTTCTTGGCTATTAGTATTGCTAATTTTTCTTAGTTATTCATGCTCTGGTAAGGGTCTGAGGTCTAGATACGACACAACTAACTTACCTGTCGGTCCTATCCAATACCAAGCTTTAGAAGATTGGGAACTAGGGACGCCAGAGAACTTCATGAGGCTGGAGCAGTTTCAGATATCTGAAAATTCTGAGCTTGCGGTATATTTTCTTCCTGGCGCAGCTGGGACTGTCAGTGAAAATATTGCGAGATGGAAGAACCAATTCCTTGCTAATCAATCTAAAAAAGAATTACTTTTAGAGCAATATAACTTTAAAACGATTCCTCTAACGGAGTTCTACATCGAGGGAGATTTTAAAAAATCTGCGAACCCTTTTGACCCAGCTGCTAAAAAAGAAATCCTAGATGCTTATGCTATGTATGCAGTTGTTGCAGAAGTAGAAGAAGGAAAGTGGTTCTTTAAAGCTTTAGGTCCTAAAGATGAGATGTCTTCTGCTAAAACTGATTTCGAAGAGTTTATTCAGACATTTAGGATTTAGCCTTTTGTGATAACAGATTTATTAAATTTCTCTAACTTCCTATTGTCGCTAAATGCTTTTGCGATTATTTGTCTTGTTTTTTGGATTAAAAACCTCAGTAATTCTCAAAATAAAGACATTCATGTCAAAAATTTCTTCTCAAACATTAAAAATCAAGGCATATGGGGTGAAGAGCAATTAATAAACTTACTAAATGAAACTTTGTCATCGTCCCAGTTTGATATTCAATGTCCTGTCGAGCCGAAATCCGATTTTATCGTAGATGCTGCTGTGAAAATCCCAGTGGCAAATAAAAAACATATATTATTACCAATTGACTCTAAACTACCCCTTGAAGATTACATGAATTTCCTTAATTCTAATGATGAAATCAATTATCAGAATGCAAAGAAATACATTAAGAAAATTGAATCTAAAATTAAAGTAGAGGCTAAATCTATTCGTGAAAAATACATTAAACCTCCTTACACGACTGACTTTGCAATTATTTTCCTGCCTATAGAATCTTTATATTATTTATTAATTCAAAACACGGCTTTCATAGAGCAGCTTAGAAGTGAATATAAAATTTTAATTGCAAGTCCATCAAGTCTTTCAGCTTTAATCAACTCAGTCTCGATATGCTTTAAATATTCTCAATTAGAAGGCACTTACCAGAATTTTTATGATTCTATAGAATTATTTAACCAAAACATTGAGGATTTAGATATAACGATAACTAAGTCAGAGAAGAAGTTAGAGGATTTATATAAATCTATGAATGAATTAAAAGCTAAGACGAAGTCTATGAAAAGGCAAGTTAATAGTTTTGACGAGAAAGCTTATACATGAACTAATAAACTCAAAGCATCTAAAAACTTCATAGAGCCTGTTTTAATCCTAGTTTCAAACTCTAGTAATTTTTCAGAAAGTTTATTCAGATGTGTCGTATCCATAGAGCTAGTATCTTTCTTTAGGTGATAAACTCTACCTGTTTTGGCATTAATAACCCCAGCGATTTGTTCATCGGTAAATCTTTCCTGTATTAATAATATGACTGTCTTATAAAGATCCAGATTAGTTTGAATTAGGCTCAAAAAACCTAAATTGTTCTCCTGATTCCCATCACTCTTTATTTTCTCAAGTTCTTTAATTGCTTGAACCGAATCATTTTTAGCTAAATACTTGATGAATTCGAAGATGTCATACTTCGCTGTGCAGTATTCTTTGATGATTTGGATATTAATTTTCTTATGAGTAATACCTATTCTTTCTAGTTCTGTAAAAAGCTTAGCGGTATCTTCACACCCCATGTAATCGACATAATCGATAATATCTCTTCTCCCTAACTGTAAATCAGTATGATTTTTAATAGCATCATCAAGCCATTCAGCACAAAACTTTTGGTCCCAGCTTTTAAAGGCTTTGATTTGTTCGATTTTAGCTGTGGGTAAATTTTTCAGTTCTTTCGCTATTTTAAGCGTGCCTTTAAAGGCATTAGCATGAATAACTATTTCCTTATCATTGGCGACTTCTTTTAAGACTTTTAGAAAAAACTCAAGCTCTTTATCTTCTTGTTTGCTCGCAAAGACGTCAGTATTTTTAACTAAAATACGATTTGAACTTTTTTGAAATAGTAAGTTTGCAGCTTCCTGTAATTTGGCTGAAATTTGATTTAAGCTTGGGTTTTCTAAAGTATCAAAGTTTTTACCTTGAGTTAGTTCTTTAACCTTTAACTGAACTCTGAATTCATCCTCCCCATAAACTAAGTGAATC
>CALBDR010000360.1 GCA_937927525.1 uncultured Candidatus Melainabacteria bacterium | reverse complement strand
TTATCACTATCCTTAAAATCGTCCTTATAGGTACTAGAGAATGTGGTATCGCTAAAAGCTGTTGGCATTTTTTACTCTCTTAAAGTTGGATAATGATCTTGACGTCTTCAGTACTAGCAGAGTCTCTGGTAATAGCTGCACGATTGTCAATGTATAAAAGGTCGCCTGAGAAAGGATTAAGCTCACCGTCAGAATCTGATACAAAGTCTCCAGTGTCACTAGAGTCTAAAACATTCTTAATAGAATTCACACCAGTATCAGAAGAAGTAAACTGTGCAAATCCAATTCTTTCATTTTGATGATAGGATAATACCGTATTAGATCCAGAAACCTCAGTTTTATCTACAAAAGCTTTAGCACCACTAGAACCGCCTTGTACGGTCATGTCTCTAGTTAAGTCAGTGCCAGTTACAGTTAATCTTCTTAGTGCAGATCCTGTAGCTGAAGTAAAGTCAGAGTCGTTAGGCTTCTTAATATTTCTTAAAAGACCAACCTGTCTAAACTCTTGTCCAACAAGGAAGTCACCAGAGCCGGCTTCGCCTTGGAGCTTAGCATTGAACATAATTGACGTAGATCTTAAATCGTCTCTAATATCTTTACCTACGCCGTTCTCAGAAATAACTGGTCGAATAACTGCAGCAGCGGTTGGAGTAGAGCTGCTGGTAATTTTAAGATCTGCGTAATCGTACCCAGATCCAAATGCAAATCCACCAGATCCGTTAGAGTCTACTTCTGCTTTTACAATAGCGCCAGTTGTTGGGCTGACAGTAAGTTTTACTCCAGCACTAGAACCATTACCTTGAACAGTTGCTGTAGAGTTTGTAGCATATCCTGCACCACCTGCGATAATCTTATATCCGGTAATCTCTCCTGCAACTGCTGCTGCCTGAACTGCTAACTGTTGTTGTTCTGCCACGGTATTAAAGTCACCGCCGGTAGCAGAATCTACCTTTTCAACAGGGATATAGTTAGCAGTAGCAAAGTTGTTCAGCTTAGTCGGATCAAGTACAGTCAAGAATCTCCAAACATATCCATCACCCAGCTTTTTAGTTCCTTCGGTAGGAAGAATGTTATCGCCTGGGTTAAACAGAGATGGGTTAACTGTACCAGTTGCAGTCTTACCTTGTTCAAGACAGATGTAAACCCTGTTGTTGGCAGTGATTACATAATACTGACCATTTCCAGCATCGTTAGCCGTACCGTTACCTAAAGCAGATACGTCACCTTCAAATGCACGATAGATCGTACCAGAAGACCAGTTGTATCTTTTTGCAACGAAGCTTACAGTGTCAGTTAGGATTACAGACTGGAGATTAGATCTGAAATTAATCTGTTCTCTTGAAGAATTAATCACCTGCCCTACAATAGGAGCTACGTCGGTCGAATCCTGCCAAGTGTCAGATTTACCAATACCTACAAAGTATCTGGTATCAGAGTCTGATGTATCTGCAATGATCTTTTCGATTAAGATCTTTTTAGTATCATCTGTAATAATTGCGGGCATTTTTTATCTCTTTTTAAGTAACTGAAATGTCAGCGTCAGCTGAATCTTTAGCGCCAATTATAAACCAAGCAGATCCGTCCCAGATAACCTGAGTTGAACCGCCGGTCTTTAACGTGAATGAAGTACCTTGGTTGAATGCTGTAGGGGTAATAGTAGCATCTGCAGCACTTTTATTAATTAAAATCTTATACTCACCTGCTTCTGTTCCGTTATCTAGTGATGCAGCCAAAGCAGTAGTTTTATTCAGAATAATTAATGACGCAGAATCACTAATCGCTCCATTAGAATCCATAATTTGAGGTTTGTATGCAGTCTTATTTAGACAAATGGAACCAGAACCCTTTGCTGTAATTTCAATGCCAACGTTATTACTATCACCTACAGCTGCTACTTTAGGATCAGCTGTAGCATTAGCAGAAATTTCTACGTAGTTTGCTGGTACCCCCGTACTAGACAGTCCTAAAATTTCGTTAGCGTTCGAATCTACAATAGCCGTAGTAATATAAGGAGTAGTAAGTCTAAGATTAGTAAAGTTTGTTTGGTCAGCACCGGTCTTCATATTAACACTGTATGCACCGTGACCACTGGTAAGAGTATCACTGTCAATGAGATTAACCCAACCATCAGAGTCATGAGCAACCACTGCCACACCGTCATCGTGAACGAATGCAAACATACCATGATAGACTGTAGAGCTAGGAAGTGCACCTGTAGAATCATAAGCATTACCAAACAATACCCTTGCTGCGCTACCGCTATCAGAATCTTTCAGGTCGATATATCTGTCTACTCCACCGTGATGCCCACCAGTACCAGATTCAATTACGATCAAGTCTCCGCCATGGTGTGGCATGTGAACGGTTACATTAGAATCGTCATGCTCGTGGAATTCTAGTTTGGTTTGATAGATACCATCGCTATAGATTACGCCATTACTATCAAAAAGCATACCAACAGAATCGTTTCGGCTGTCCCCGCCCAGAATAGTATATAGCTCAGTGAAGTTGGCATTGATTTTGGTACCACCAGATCTAAGCGTATCGCCAGTTCCGTCGTTTGCGTTCGTACCTAGATCTAATATCTGTTTTGTCATGTTACCTACTCAAATCCATCAGTTGTAAGTATTTATTCTTTATTCTTAAGCTGTTCTACTTCAGCTTTCAATTCTTTAATAGCTTCAATCAAAAGACCTACCATGTTACCATATCTAACTGCCAGTGCTCTACCATCTTCTCTTGTATTGTCTACTGTCTCGTAGATAAC
>CALBDR010000359.1 GCA_937927525.1 uncultured Candidatus Melainabacteria bacterium | reverse complement strand
GACCCATCTGATATATCCCCAGTAGGGACTACAGCAGTGCCTCCAATTTGAACCCAGTAGTTTCCTTCACTACTGAAAATAACGTATTTAGCATTCTCTGGTGGAGTATCAGATTCAGCTACGTTGGCTGCAAGATCGAGAAGATTAACGTAATTACTCTTCTTTCTTACGTATTCAATCTTACCGCTAAGATCGTATTTAGTTAAATCAGGTTTGATAGCCATAAGTTATTCCTTTACTAATTATGCCATAGTTTTAATCTATTAATAAGTCCTTTTTGAATCCGACCTCATCAACCACTTGCTGCGGAGACTTGTTATTAGGCCCATAAGGCTGCTTTTCACAGAACAGATAAGCTGCCCTAACCTGCTCTACACAATTCCATTTATTGCCTACATTTAACTTAAATATCTTTCTTATAGGCCAAGTAAGTGTGCGTACCCAGTCATATTTCTTATCCGCATTCTGGGCATACCATCTGTGAACCTTGTTATCTTCTAATTCAGGGAGATTTAGTTCTCTCAAGTCCTCAACTAAATTTACATACTCATGCTTAGACCACATCTTGTGACCTTCAGGCAATTGCTCAATTACCACATCATTACTGGCAATCATCATGTGATCCCAGTAGGAATTGGTGAACCATCGGATAAACCTAGGTAGAAAGGTCTTTGATCTAACAACGTATGCTTTAAACATTAGTATTCATACTCCCATGCTCCTTCGAAAACTTTATTTGCTGCACCATTAACGTTTTTGTAAGCAACCCTAATCACAGTATTAGCTGGAATAATTGAACCCCCAGGAGTCACATCACCGAGTTTCCGAACACTCAAAGAAAGGATATCTGCGGTTCCTGCATAGTCATAACCTAGCCTTGCCTGAATCTCGTTAAATAAATCAGACTACCCACTTGTTCCTTGCTGAGTTGTGTAACCGTCGAAAATAATAGTCCCACTCCTAAACTTAACTTCATCATAAGTCTTCTAAATCTTGTCACTAGCATTAGCAATAATCCTCAGAGGAAAGTTAGTAAGGTTCGTAATGGTGATTTGTTCTTGCTTAACAAGGGACACCGCAAGGAGTTGGATAGAACCCCCTCCCTGCGTGTCATCCCAAATAATTACTTCATCGGCAGCGTCAGCAGTATAATTACCGCTGACAACCGATTGTTCATCTAAAGAGTCGATATCAGTAGGCATTTAAACCTTACGCAGCTACCAAATACTCCAGAATAACGTTCTTGTTGTTAGTCACATTTCTTCTTAGAGTAATCTCAGTATCAGAAGAAGTTACCTCGTAATCCTCAGTCGCACCTGCATACATTTTTACACCAGAGTAGTAGAAACTAAGTTCCGTAGCTGGAAGTAAAGCAGTAGCAGCTCCAGATAGTGTGTAAGTATCACCAGAAGACAGTCCAGAGAAAGAAGCGGTAGAGATCAACTCTCTTACTCTTTTTACGTAGGTAACTGCCCCACCAATAGTCATTGGGAACCCACCGTTAGTACCAGCAGGTTTAACAGCCAACTCATTACTACCGTTAATCTCAATAGTAGTGTCATCTACCTTAGCCTTTAACTGAGCACTAGAGAACTCCAAACCAGAAGTACCAGCAAGGTCTACTTCTACAGTATCAGTGTTAATA
Organism: uncultured Candidatus Melainabacteria bacterium; assembly: GCA_937927525.1. Lineage (GTDB taxonomy): Bacteria > Cyanobacteriota > Vampirovibrionia > LMEP-6097 > LMEP-6097 > DT-14. Next base: position 3,354 of record CALBDR010000359.1, on the reverse strand, counting down.
GCGATACCATCACCGACATTAACGTCTAGTTCCCCACCAACAGCCTGAGTCAGACCAAGACCAGCAACATCAGAACCAAGTTTAGCAGCTGTTACAGAAGTTCCAGCAAGCTGAGCAGTTCCAACACCTTCACCAGAGATACTCAATCCAGATGCCCCAAGACTAAGGGTTGCGCCATCAAGCAAGATTCCAATGTCATCCGCATTGACTTGGATACCGCCGTTGGTAGCAGCGCCGACATTAATAGTGTGTCCTGTCTTAGAAAGACCGGAGCCAGCAGTAACACCAGCGAGTCCACCGAATTCATTCCAAGAAGAGCCATCGTAACTCTGCCATGTGCCAGAGCCACGATCCCAAACTAAGGCTCCGCTACCATAAGCAGATACAGGATAGATTACGACAAAGCTGGTTCCGTCATAAATAACAATGTCATTGTCCGAAAGTCCAGTGATTGTGCCGAAGTTCGCATGTAATGATAATGAGTCAGTGATTACGTATCGATCTCCAGCTGTAGGAGATGCGCCCGGATCAAGATTTGCATCCTGCTGAACACCTAGAACATCTGCTTGGATATCCAACCCTGAGATTGCAGCATCCAATTGCCCTTTGTTTACAGCGTCATTAGCGTTAGTACCTGCTGCAAGATTCGTAATTTTATTGCTACCCAAGTCAAGATCAGCAGCCATGGCATTAGTACCATCCGCTGCAATCACTGTCTTTTCTAATTTAGTTAATTGTATCCCTGCCGTTGCAGAGATGTCTGCATCCTCAATAGTCCCGTCAAATATCAGGTCATTGGTTAATTCAGTTGCTGCCATTTTACATCCTCCTTTAAGATGTCTTTAAGACGTAGAACGTCCTAAGTGTCGTTATGTCGTTTACCGTTCTTAACAAAGTTAAGGTATTATTAGTCGTTTCTTCAAAATCATTATCGGGGTACATAATTACTCCCCGATATACCAATACAAGTGTGCCCGTCTTAAAACTCTCAGGTGTCTGAAGGACTGCCCCAGGTGTCGTAGCAGGTGTCCCACTAACAAGCGAAACTGGCCTATAAACCTTAAGTACCCCAGATATCTCAATATCCTGAGTACCATCGAAGTGTTGCCCCTCAATGGACGCTCCTGGCTCAAGCCTGGTTGCACCTTCACCAAAACCTCTATCAAATAAAGACATGACATACCATTATGCAGCCATCCAGCTAGAACCCTGATTCCTTCTCGGTCTTCGCTTTCTGCCACCCTCAAACTGTGGCCTAAACTCCTTATGACCCACAGCAAAATAACGAAAAGCATCCGCAGCATGACTAGACCAATCGTGCTTGGGACGCTTCTTGAAAACCTTATTCTTCTCGTCGTACTCACAGTGGTATGATCTAAGAGCATTCAGGCCATGAATACACCGAGTCTCATCGAACCAGCACTTAGGCAATATCCTACGAGCTGCCTCAATACCATCCTGAACACTCAACTTCGGAACAATCCTAAAATTAAGCCCCAAACTCTGAGCAGTCTCAATCCTACTCTTACCAGTTCCCAACTCACGAACCGCAAGATCATGTGGCCCATGGTGATAACCATAAACAAAACCATGCTCTCGTCGCTTATCGTCTAATACATTGATGTAATGAGGTAAACCCTCACCAGTATTCTCGTAATAATCCACTATCCTAATCTGACCTGTACGGGTGGTTTGGGTAAACCAGATACTCATGGCATCCGAAATCCCCAAGTCCCACCAAGTATCAACAGGTAATATAGGATCATAAGGAACCTCTCCTACCCTTCCTGCCTTATCACTCTCAGCAAGTAAGGTGGAATAGTAAGCTCCAGGTGTACCAGCCTCAAACGAACAGTAGAACTCTTGCTGAACCATCTCCTCAGACATCCCAGCTTCCCTCTCCTCGTTTATATCTTCCTCAGAAAGGACATTGGTATCCGCAACAGTCAATAACTCGCAATACCATGCCTCATTCTTCTTCGCCATCTGGTACAACTCAAAACCATGGTTGTGCCCTCTAGGTGTATAGTTGAATATCGCCCACCCACCATTCTCTCGCAAGATCGGACGAATATAGTCCCAGGCAGTAGGGTCTTGTAACGAATACTCCGAAAATACACATCCCACTGGATTAGTACCCACAATAGAGTCAATATTATCCGAACCAATAATCTGAATGATTGATCCAGTCGTTAACTCGATCTTCATTTCCGTATTGTGCTTACTCTTAACCAATGGGGCAGGTACATGGTCAATATACTTAAACCCATCCTTACCAATACCATCCCACAGAATCTTTCTACCCTGCGAGTAAGTAGGAAAGATATAGTAATAAACCCCTGTTCTCTTCACAGCCTCTTTAATAATGAGGTTCCAGAGGCTCTTATCCTTCCCTGCTCGACGATGCCAGATCACCGCTGCTCTCTTATAACCCCTGTTTAAACAATTAAACAAACCTCTCTGGTAATCTCTTGGTTTGTAGTTATAAGGAATCGTTAAATTTGCCATATTCGTTTATCTCTTAATGGTGGCTCTCAAATAATGGGCCGAGTACCAATAGTCCTAAAAAGTAAAAAAGTCTCCTCATTTGGAGATTTAGTGCCTTAAATGGATTGTTTACTGGTGTAGATCGAGTCATGTCTGGCCTGAGATGGATTTTGGTATTTTTTTTCTTGGGGGTATGTATAGATATGATCCAGGGGGGTGGGGTCACTTAACCCTACCCCCCCCATCATATTATTTCTTCATCGCTCCGAAAGACCTTTTCGCATAGTCCTTGCCCTCGGTTGCATTGATGGTCTTCACATCAGAACAGCAAGCCTCCTTGCCTGCAATGTTAGCCAACTTACTACCCTTTGAGTGCATTTCTTTTTTCTTGTACATTTTGATTTCCTTTCATCCTGGAATGCGTCCTGGAATACTTTTCCCTTCTTCTAACTTTAAACATATCCAGCTGTCCTTTTGCTCTCGTTTAATTCGTTGCAAGATCAGCTTTCTTTTTCGTTATCAAAACTATCTATCAGTTGAATTGATATATCACTCTCTACTTTGCTTTTGTCTGTGAAAAGAGCTTTTGTCTTTCCTAGCAGTTCGAGTGCTCTATTTGCTCCTGTTGGATTCCACTTGGATTCACTTGTGCACACCTCGACTACGTGCATCAATCTTTGAATGATGTATTTCTCGTCATACTCAGCTTGTTCAGTTCGCAGTCGACAGTACAAGTTAATCAGTTCAAGTACATCCGCATTCTGCATCAACCTCGAACCCTCTGAGTGAGTCTTGTACCCTGCCTGTCGTGCCGCATCCGCTGCATTTAAACTCTGAGAGTATGCTCTCGCAAAAGCTACCCTTTTT